>CAZNLP010000031.1:0-15193 GCA_964574015.1 uncultured Clostridia bacterium
AATTCTCTGAAATACCTGTTATTTCTCCAAGTCTTTCTGCATTATCATAAGCATAAGTTGACTCGTAACCTAAGGCTCTAAGGTAAAAGGTTAGAAGCTGTATTTTAGATACTGAATCTTTTGCCCCAAAGATACTCTGCTCCGGCACTGTACCTAATGCTATACCTTCTTTATAAGCTCTAGCTACATAAGGCTTTGCCCAATCAGATACATCTACAAAAGGATTCTCTTCTTCAGCAGCAGGTTCCCAACCTAAAGCTGAAACTATCATCTTCATAGCTTCCTGACGATTCATATCCCCCTCTAGGTTTGGTGAGTATTCATTTGCACTTACTCCACTAAATAGCCCTAAATCATATAAGGTTTTACCCATATCGTAGTATTGACCTAAGTCAACCTCTCCATTTTCTTCAGGCTCTTGTGATTCTTCAGGTTCCTCACCTTCTTCAGATGATTTATCTCCTTCCTCCCCTGGACTTTCTTCAGGTTCTTCTACTTCTTCTTCAGGATTTTCTTCTTCTGGAATATCTCCCTCATTGTTTCCACATCCAACTATTGAAAATACTAATGATGTAATTAAAATTAAAAATAAAATTTTTTTCATAATACCTATCACCTACCGATTTATTATATAAATTATATCATATTCTCTATTACTAAAATATACTAAAGTATTTTATTTAAAACTTAAAGCCAATCAACCTTAACTTTATTTCTAGGTACCGTCTTTATATATTTCACATCTGGGTATCCTATTATTAAAGGACTTACTACTTCTTCATACTCCTTAATTCCCAAGAAATCTCTTATTTCTTTACTTTTAGAAAAAGCAGTCATAAAGTATCCTATATAGCAGGTTCCAATATTTAAAGTGTATGCCATTAGCTCCATTCTAGATAAGGCTATTCCCAACTCCATCTGCGGTGTAGGTTTTAATCTTGTATCACCTTTAGCTATAATAAGAGTATCTCCTTGAAAGAAAAGTCTATCTTCTCCCTCTTGAAATTTTTCGTACATCTTTTCCCAAGCCTTATAGTACCTATTTAATGTAGCTTTATTGTAATTAAAATCTTTATCTTTTCCTTTTTTAATTTCTTGACTGAGTTCATATAGCTTGTTTATTGCCATTTCTCTTAATTTAGGAAGCTTGTCTTTAACTACAGTGTAGGATATATGCTGTCTATTCCCACCAGTAGGCGAATATCTTCCGGCTTCAATTATTTTTTCTATCTTTTCTTTTTCTACTTCTTTATCCTTGTATTTTCTAATACTTCTTCTGAATTTTATAAAATTCAGAAAATTTTCTTCATCTATATCAAATTTTTCTGGAGTATATCTTTCAATCTCATCAATATTATAGTGATCTATCTCAATAGCATCCACTGGACATAGGGCAACACAATGACCACAGTAAATACATTTTTCTTTAACCATTTGTGCCTTGCCTTCTTTCATCTCTATATTATCCTGTAAGCAGTGCGTCAAACAATTTTCGCAACCTATACATACTTCTTGATTAACCCTTATCATCTAATTTCCTCCATTATTCCTTTGATTTCTTTTCTTATAGTTATATAATATAATAAATTAAGTATAACATAAAGAAATTTAGGTGATTAAATGAAAAAAGCTTTAATTTTTATTCTAATAATCTTTGCAGTATTATTTTTTAATATGTTGGTGGCTAACGATTTTGATAATTTTACCCTAAGTGATTTGGATTTTAATCCACAATATATATTCGACAATCCAAATTCTCAAGAACCAAAGGTTAATTTTTATCTAAATAATGAGTATAGAGCTTTAGACTATAACATTAATTGGAACTACAAGGATTATTTTGGTAAATATATAGAAAAAAAATCTAATTTTTCACTAAACTCCCAGGATCCAATTCTAACAAAAAATGATGACCTATCTTTATTAAGCGATTTAGATTTTGATGAAATAAGCTACAATATTTATCAAGAGGATACTCTTATTTCATGTGGAGAAACCTTCAATAAGGCTGTAGATAATATTTCAAAAGAAGGATATTATAAGGTAGAAGTTGAGGCTGTTTGGGAAGAAAAAGAAAATATAGATTATCATGGAAGTATTACAAGCTCTGCAATTTTAGACTTCGACTTAGATCCCTTAGTGAGTTTTAACTCTGAAAATATTCCTCCAGGAGATGTGCTTTTTGTGTACGTAAATAATATAGATGAAGATGAAAAAATAGAAATAGAAACTAATGCACCAGTGGGAAGTATATCCAAAGGTATCTCAGAAAATCGTCATACCTTTATTTTGCCAATAGATATTTGGGCTGAACAAGGTAACTACAGCATAAGCTTGAAGGTAAATGATGGCGGAGATAATACTAAAAACATAGAAAAAGAATTCAACATAGTTTCTAAGGATTTTCCTACACAGTATCTTTATATTTCCCAGGAAATATCCGACAGTACCAGAAATGACGAAGCCTATGAAGAGTTTAGAGAATACGTCCAGAAAGCCAGAAGTAACATATCTTCTAAAAAACTTTGGGAAGGAAAGTTTGAAATTCCTGTAAAAGAAGATTATATTCTTACTACGGATTACGGAGAAATCAGATACGTAAATGATGAGATTACTTCTTCAAGACATTCGGGGCTGGACTTAGCAGCTCCAAAAGGAACTCCGATATATGCCTGCAACAATGGGAATATTGTTTTAGCAAAAAATATGATTTTAACTGGAAATACCATAGTCATAGATCACGGTTTAGGTCTATACACCAGCTACTATCATCTAAGTACTATGAATGTAGAAAATGATGATTTTGTAGATAAGGGTGGTTTCGTAGGAGAAATTGGCTCTACAGGATTTTCCACAGGACCTCACCTGCACTGGTCTATCAGCGTACTAAACACCTATGTAAATACCCATCAGTTTATAGAAGAAGATGTAGATTAATCTACATCTTCTTAATTTTCTCTTCTAAAAGTTTTTTTACGACTCCTGGATTAGCTTTCCCTTTTGTCTCTTTCATAGTCTGTCCCATTAAATATCCAAAAGCTTTATCTTTACCATTTTTTAAATCTTCTACTGCTTCTAAATTTTTATCCAATATATCTCCTACTATTTTTCCAAGTTCATCTTCACTGCTTATCTGCTTTAACCCCAGCTCTACTATAATTTCTTCAGGCATTTTATCAATAGTACACATTTTATCAAAAACCTTTTTCCCAGCGTTTCTACTTATACTTCCAGATTTAATCTCTTTAATCAATTCCGATAGTTGCTGAGAAGTTACCGGAATATATTCGTACTCTTTTAAGCTTCTCAAAACTTCCGTGATTAACCAGTTACTGGATTCTTTAGGATCCTTTGTTTTTGATACTAACTCTTCAAAAAAATCTGCAGTTGTTTTATCATCGATTATTACTTCAGCATCTTTTTGTGATAACCCGTAATCTTTTATAAATCTTTCTTTCTTTTCCATAGGAAGTTCGGGGATAGTCTCTTTAATCCCATCTATATATTTTTCTTCTAATCTCATAGGCGGAAGATCAGGTTCTGGAAAATATCTGTAATCGTGGGCATCTTCCTTTGTTCTCATAGTTACTGTTCTACCTTTTCCTGAATCCCATCTTCTTGTTTCCTGTACTATTTTATGTTCTTCTCCATATCTGTATAATTCCAACTGTCTTTTTTCTTCTTTCAAAAGAGCCTTATGTACTTCCTTAAAAGAGTTCATGTTTTTTATCTCGACTTTAGTATTTAAAACATCAGAACCCACTTTTCTTATGGAAATATTAGCATCACACCTTAAAGAACCTTCTTCCATTTTGCAGTCGGAAATTTCCGAATACACAAGTATATTTCTTAGTTTTTTTAGAAAATCGTAAGCTTCTTCTGCACTCCTTATATCAGGTTCTGTTACTATTTCTACAAGAGGTACTCCTGCTCTATTATAGTCAACAAGAGTTATATCTTCATCTTCTAAATGAATTAGTTTGCCTGCGTCTTCTTCTATGTGGATTCTCGTAATACCTACCTTTTTTCCTTGAAATTCATCTCCTAATTCTAAGTATCCATCTGAGCATACAGGCATATCAAATTGGGATATTTGGTATGCTTTTGGAAGATCGGGGTAGAAATAATTTTTCCTATCTGTTTTGTTTATCTTGTTTATTTTACAATTTATTGCCTGACCAGCCTTAACTGCTAGTTCAACTACTTTTTCATTAAGTACTGGCATAACTCCAGGTAGTCCTATACATACAGGGCAGGTATTTTCATTAGCTTTACTACCAAATTTTGTAGGACAACCGCAAAATATTTTTGATTCTGTACCTAATTCAACGTGTATTTCCAATCCTATTACTGTTTCATAAGCACCCATTATCTTCTCTCCTTCCAAGGATTTAAGTCCAACTTAAGTTCTTGCTCTAGTGCATAAGCAAATCTAAATAATATATCTTCTCTAAATTTATCTCCTATGAACTGCATTCCTATAGGAAGCCCATCTTTACTAAATCCAGCGGGTACTGATACTGCAGGTATTCCTGCTAAGTTAATATTTACCGTAAAAGTATCCGAAAGGTACATTTCCATAGGATTACTTCTTTTTTCTCCTAATTTAAAAGGAAGCACCGGTAAAGTAGGAGATACTACTGCATCATATTTTTCAAAAGCTTCATCGAAAAGTTTTTCTACTTTTTTCCTAAATATCATGGCTCTTTTATAGTATGCATCGTAATATCCAGAAGATAAAGCATAGGTTCCAAGCATTATTCTTCTTTTTACTTCTTCTCCAAAACCTTCCGTTCTGGATTTAACTATGAGTTCTTGGAAACTTTTGTATTCGTCTGTTCTTACACCATATCTGACTCCATCATATCTTCCAAGGTTTGAACTAGCCTCTGCAGAAGAAATTATATAGTATGCAGAAAGTCCAGTGTCTGTAATAGGAAGGCTAAATCTTTCTACATTAGCTCCTAGTTTTTCCAGAATTTTTATGTTATCTTCTACTTTTTCTTTAATTTCTTTATCTATACCGTGAGCAAAAAATTCTTCCGGCACTCCTACTTTTAAGCCTTTTACTCCTTTTTTTATTTCTTGAAAATAATCCGGGATTTTCATATTTTTTGAAGTACTATCTTTTTCATCAAATCCCTGTACTCCTTCTAAGCCATATATACAATCTTCTACAGATTTACCAAAGGGTCCAATCTGATCTAAAGATGATGCAAGGGCAATGAGTCCGTATCTAGAAACCAGTCCATAGGTAGGTTTAAGGCCTACTACTCCACAAAAAGATGCAGGAATACGTACCGAACCACCTGTATCCGATCCGTAGGAAATAGGTGCAAAACCTGCTGAAACAGCTGCTGCAGATCCACCTGATGACCCACCAGGAACTCTTTCTAAATCCCAAGGGTTTTTTGTGTCAAAAAAAGCTGAATTTTCTGTTGATGAACCCATAGCAAATTCATCCATATTTAATTTTCCTAGAATTATTCCACCTTTTTCTTTTATTTTTACTACTGCTCCGGCATCATATGGAGGTATAAAGTCTTCAAGTATTTTAGAAGAACATGTTGTTTTTAAATCTTTTGTAGCCATATTATCTTTAAGACCTATAGGTATACCTTCCAATATTTTAAGGGTTTCACCAGCAGCTATTTTCTTATCAGTTTTTTTAGCTTCTTTAACAGCCTCTTCTTCTCTGAGAGTGACAAAGGCTTTAATGCTATCATCTTCTTTTTTTATCTTATCAAAATATTCTTTTACTATCTCTACCGTAGAAAATCTCTTTTCTACAAGTCCTTTTTTTATTTCTTTAACACTGTACATAGTTCACCTCTCAATCTACCACTTTTGGAATTTCAATGCAGTTATCTCTCATTTTCTTTGCATTTGAAAAAAGTTTTTTTCTATTATCAAAATCCACTACTTCATCTTTTCTTGTTCTTAGAGATTTATCATCAAAAGAATACATTTCATAACCTTCAAGGTTTTCTTCTTCTAAATTTATAAAATGTTCAAGGATACTTTCAAATTCCTTTAACAACTTATCCATTTCACCTTGGCTAAATTCTAAATTTGATAGTTTAGCTATATATTTAACCTCTTCTCTACTTACTTTCATTTTTTTCCTCCTATGGTTTAATCCTATTTATATCTCTTGGAAATAGGGTTGCCTCTCTAATATTCTCAAGTTTTAACAACATCATTGTAAGTCTTTCTAAGCCTATTGCCAAACCTCCATGAGGTGGCATTCCATATTTAAAGGTGTCCAAATAGAAATCCATGTTTTCAGGTTTTATTCCTTCTTCAACTATTCGCTCTTTAAGAAAACTATAATTGTGAATTCTCTGACCACCAGTTGTAATTTCTAGCCCTCTAAAAATTAGGTCAAAACTTTTAGTTTTCTCAGTATTGTTTTCTTTAGGCATAGTGTACAAAGGCCTTTTTGACTTAGGATAATCCGTTAAAAATATAAATTCACTTCCGTATTTTTCCTTTACATATTTACATATTAACTTTTCACCTTCTCCATCTATGTTTCCATCAGGAGATTTTTTGCCGTATTTTTCTATAAGTATATCTTGAGCTTCTTCTAAAGGTATTCTTGGTATTTTATCTATCTTTGGTAATTCTACCTTAAGTATATCAAGTTCTTCCTTATATTCCGACTCTAATTTATGTACTATATGCTTCATCATTTTTTCTTCCAAATCCATTATATCATGCTCATCGGAAATAAAACCCATTTCTAAGTCCAAACTCATATATTCATTTAAATGTCTCCAAGTGCTGTGAAGCTCTGCTCGGTAAGCTGCTCCTATTTCAAAAACTCTTTCCATTCCAGAACCAACCATCATCTGCTTATAAAATTGAGGACTCTGTGCCAAAAAAGCTCTTTGCCCAAAGTAATCTACAGTAAAAACTTCTGAACCACCTTCTGTTTCACTTCCAATAATCTTAGGTGTATGTATTTCAGAAAATCCTTCTTCACTTAAAAATTCTCTGAATCCTTCAACAATTCCCTGCTGAATTTTGAATACACTTCTTTTATCTCTTCTTCTCAAAGTTATAGTTCTATAATCCAGCTGTTTTTCTAAGGATGAATCTATTTTTCTACCGTTTATAGAAAAGGGAAGCAGGTCGTATTCTCCTTCTCCTAATATCTCTAGACCGTCTACACGAACTTCGATCCCTTCTGGGGCTTTATCATTAAAAACCAAGGTTCCCACTACCTCTACAGATATTTCAAGCTTTAACTTTTCCAAAATTTCTTCATCTTCTACTATCATTTGAACGAATCCACTTCTATCTCTTAATGTTACGAAAGAAAAGTTTTTGAAATTATTAATTTTGTGAATCCATCCATTTAATAAAACTTTATCCATTTCCTTTTTTCTTTTTAATTCTGATAATAATGTTCTTTTCATTTTTTCCCTTCCTTTCTGCAACATAAAATAAAAAAACCTTCCGTCCTTAAAATTACATTCTCATATAATCTTAAGGACGAAAGGTTGAATTTCGCGGTGCCACCTTAATTAACCAAAATTGGCGCTCATTCAGTACGGATGATAAATCATCGATACCTACCTGCTGTAACGTGCAGTCCACGTCCAAGCCTACTTTAATAAATTTCGGTTGGAAACTCAAGGGTGTTCTTCAATAAATCTTTTAATATAGGACTCTCACTAACACCTACTCGCTCTGATTATCCGACTTATTTACTCTTCCTATCATAGTTTATGTTACATTTAATTAATTTTTTCAATTATAAAATAAAATTATTAGTTTGTCAAATTTAATTTTAAATTTTTATTGATTTCTTCTATAAAGCATAAAAAATGTTAGGACTGTTGCTACTGCAAAAGGTAATATTAATGCTTTTACAGAATATATTAGACCATTTGCATCAGCGATACCACTGAAAATAATCATTGTTAATGAACCCACACCACCAGGAATTCCCATTATTATACCTGTGGCAAATGATTGACTATCTGGTATTATTTTATGGCTTACTAGAACTCCTACCGTATTTGTTAAGCAGGAACAAAAACCCAAGATTCCAACTCCTACTGCAGCTATCCAGCTGCTACCATATCCGATCAAACTCAAACTTAACAAACTCAAAAACATTCCAAAAATAAATACTTTTTTATCTCCTATTTTATCTATTAGTATTCCTCCTGCCATTGTCCCTATAGGTCTACCTAAAAGGTGTATGGATAACAAAACTGCACCATAAGCAAAGTTTTTAAGAGAGAGAATTTGAATACCGTAGGTTATAATAAATCTTCCACTCAAAACTTTCATTATACTAATATATAAAAGAACACCTAGCCAAAACATGCTTTTTTTAGCTAAACTTAATTTTTTAACTTCTTCAATCTTATTCCCTATATTATCTTTCTTTCTATTTTCAAAAGTATCTATTTTTATGTTTTGAACTCCAGAATAATACATGAATCCAGCTACTAGCATACCTGGCACAACAAGAAAGACTATTTTTTCTATACCAAAACTACTGGCAATCCATAATCCGACAACAGAAGCAACTGTTCCGGCAAATCCTCCTATAGTCATAAATATTGACAAGCTCGTTCCTTTAGATCTACGACCTAAAGTTACTGCTGTAGTAGACCCTAAGGGATGATAAAGGGCTGATGCAGAAGAACCAAGTGCTATAACTAAAAGTAAAATATAAAAATTATTTATGACACCAGATAAACTTATTAAAGCCGCAATCCATATAATTGAAATAATGAGATGTTTTGGTTTTCCTTTTTTGTCTGATAATAAACCAAATAAAGGTTGTAATAGTGATGAAAATACAAGAACTGCAACAGAAATTAATCCTTGTTGAGTTAAATTCAAACCTAACTTATAAGCAAAATAAACTGATATAGGTGCTATTATTCCAACATAAAAATCATTTGTGAAATGCCCCAAAGATACAGCTATAAGTTGTTTAAAGCCTTTATTCTTTAATGAATATTCAAGTTGTGCCATAATTTACTCCTGTCTAATTTAATTTCGATTAAGTATACCAAATTCATATATTTAATTCAATTTAATTATTTTCTAACTTCTTAAATTCGACTTTTCTTTTTCTATATAAGGAAACATAATTAAAATTAGCCTCTTTAAGAAGTCTATAAGCTTTCAATATATCTCTACCTACATTTCCAGAAATATGAGAGTCTGAGCCTACAGTCACTATTGTTCCACCAAGTTTTTTGTATAATTTTAGTATCTCTATATTAGGCATAAAATCTCCCATTTTTTGCCTCATTCCTGAAGTATTTATTTCAATACCCTTACCATTTTCTACAACAGATTTAAGTATATCTGAAATTTGACTCAAATATTCTTTTAAATCTATTTCTAAACCCATTCTCGAAGCATACCTTCTAACCAAATCTAAATGTGCAAGACAATCAACTTCTTTTATTTTAGAGATTTTATAAACCTCTTCAAAATAGCATTCTATATTTTTATTGGTATTTAATTTAAAATCAATATTTTCTAAATATTCTCCATTCAATCCTTTGTGCTGTGCTCCTAAGGTATAATCAAATTTTAAATTTTTAAAAATTTCCTCAACTCTTTTTATGTTATTTTGAGGCTGTCCCAATTCAGCACCTGTTAATATTTCAATTTTACCATTATAGTTTTCACTTATTTTATTTATTATTTTTTCTCTTTTTTTAAAGTATTCAACTGAATAATATTCTCTATTATCGTCGCATTCTAAATGATCTGTTACTACTAAGGTTTTAACCTCTTTATTTATCGAATCAATAACTATTTCTTTCAAGCCCGCTTTGCTATCCGGCGAGAAATTACTATGAACATGGTAATCCAAAATATACATTACTAAACCTCCTTAAACAGTATCCTATAAAGATTATACATTTATTAACTTTTTTTTCAAGTTTTACTCCTTTGGTTTATGAACACCTTTACCTCAAGGGGTTATTAGAATTTACTTTTAAATAGTAACCTTGGTTACATCTCTTTTCTTCTAAATCTTGTATAGTTGTAATATAAAGATTAGAAGGAGGATTATAATGAAAAAAGCTTTGCAAATATTTTTTTTAACAGCCTTTGTTTTTATAATGGTAATAGGCCGGGTTCAGCTGTGGCTTGGTATTTTCTTGATTTCTTTACTTTTAGCTCCATTTTTAGGAAGGATATACTGCGGATATATTTGTCCTATTAATACTTTAACCGAAGCAACTCAGAAAATATCTAAAAAAAATAAAATTAAGATACCTAAATGGATTAAGCATCCAACTGTAAGATATATTGCCCTCGGACTTTTAATGGCAATTATGATTTTTGCTATGAAATCAGGCAAAAAACTACCTCTGCTCCCTATCTTAACGGGAATCGGCGTATTACTTAGTTTGATCTTTGAAGAAGCCTTATGGCATAGGTATTTATGTCCCTACGGAACTCTACAATCTATATTTGCTAAAAAAACTAAAAAAGCTTATGAAGTAGATTCGAAAAAATGTATAAGCTGCGGTAAATGTGCAAAGGTATGTCCGGATGATGCAATCTCAGGCAAAGTAGCCTTAATAGATAAATCCGAATGCCTTCTTTGTGGCCGCTGTGCAGAAGTATGTCCGGTTGATGCTATATCTAAAATCTGATCCCAAACCCTTTTTAAAGCGGAGATTTTTCTTCGCTTTTTTATTTATCCTTTCATAGCTGTATAAAGAAGAGTATTTTATGGTATAATTAATTTATAATCACTTTTTCTATGGAGGAATTTTATGGTAATTACCTTAGGTTCGTTGAGTTGGATTTTTGTTATTAATATTTTACTAGCATTCGTAGTTATATTTCTTGAAAGAAGAGACCCTACAGCCACTTTAGCTTGGGTACTTGTTCTCTTAATGATTCCTATTTTAGGATTCGTTGGATATATTTTTCTTGCTCAAAATTTTAGCAGAAAGAAATTATTTGAAATGAAAATAATAGAGAAGAAAATATACGGATCATATATACAAAGACAAGAAGAAGCAATAAAAAATAATAAATTTGAAATGAATGAAAAAGAAATGAATCAGTACTTAGATTTGATAAAAATGAATGTTTTTAGCAATAAATCTCATTATTCACAAGACAATCAAGTTAAAGTTTTTACAGATGGTAAAGAAAAATTTAGAGATTTAAAAGACTCAATAGAAAATGCTAACAACCACATACATCTTCTTTATTATATTATTAAAAATGATGAAACTTCACGAGATCTTATAGAACTCCTTACCAAAAAGGCAGCAGAAGGTATTGAAGTAAGACTTATATATGATTCAATAGGAGGTAGAGAAGTTAAACAAAGCGCCTTTAAGGAGTTTAAAGAATCAGGAGGACTAGTAGGAGAGTTTTTTAAAAGTCCTCTATTTGGAATCAACTTGAAAATGAACTACAGAAATCACAGAAAGATAGCTATAATAGATGGAAAGATAGGATATGTTGGTGGATTTAATATAGGTGATGAGTATAAGGGCCTAAATGAAAAAATTGGCTATTGGAGAGATACCCACGTTAGGATATACGGGTCAGCCGTCAGAGATTTGCAGATAAGATTTATGCTTGATTGGAGAAGCACAGGAAAAGATGACCTAAGCTATACACCAAAGTATTTTCCATATATAGATGGCGAAGGGTCTCAAGGAATTCAGATTATATCAAGCGGCCCCGATACTCCCTTTGAAAGAATTAAACAAAACTACGTAAAGATGATAAGCATGGCAAAAAAAAGTATCTATATACAAACTCCATATTTTGTTCCGGATGCAAGTGTTATAGATTCTTTGAAAATAGCAGCTATGTCTGGTGTAGATGTGAGAATAATGATTCCTAACAAGCCAGATCATCCTTTTGTTTACTGGGCATCACTAAACTATGTAGGAGAATTACTAAAATTCGGAGTAAAAGTATATACTTATGAGAACGGGTTTCTTCATGCTAAGACTATGGTAGTGGATGAAAAAATTTCTTCTGTAGGGACTGCTAATTTTGACGTTAGAAGTTTTAAGCTTAATTTTGAAGTAAATGCTATTATATATTCAAAAGAAACTTCAGAAGTTTTACAAAAAGCTTTTGAAAAAGATATAGAATTATCAAATGAGTTAACAAGAGAGTTATATTTAGAAAGAAGATTAACCGTTAGATTTAAAGAATCGGTATCAAGACTTCTTTCACCAATTTTATAAAGGAGTTGATATAAGTGAATAGCTTTTTAGGAAGAATAGTATTGAATATGGTAGCTATATCATTGGCTGTATATCTATTAGATGGGGTAATTATCTCAGGTATAATCAACTTATTTATAGTTGCTGTAATTTTTGGCGTAATAAATGCCGTAATTAAACCTGTAATAGTTTTTTTATCATTGCCTATTACCTTACTTACTTTCGGATTGTTTTACCTTGTTGTCAACGGAATTATCGTAAGTTTTACAGCAGCTATTACATCTCTTACAGTAATGAGCTTTAGAGATGCAATCTTAGCAGGTATTATCATAGGATTATCAAATTGGGTTCTCCAGGGTATATTTACCTCAAAAGAAGGAAGGCATTAATATGAAGAAATACAAGGTAATATATAACCCCTCATCAGGGAATGAAATAGTGCAGCAAAAAATTTTCCAAATAAGTAAAAATATTCTATTAAAAGAAGACGTAGCTTTCACATTTTATGCTACAAAAAAAGAAGGTGATGCTAAAAAAGCTGCTTCAAATGCTTGCAGTGAAAATTATGATTTGATAATAGCTTGTGGTGGTGATGGCACTATTAATGAAGTAGTAAACGGTATAATGAACTCAACCTGCAAATCAAAGCTTGCGGTACTTCCCTCAGGAACGGTAAATGACTTTGCAACCTATATGGAGATACCTACTACCGTCCACGGCTTCACTAAACTTCTTGAATCACAAACCTACCAAAAGGTGGATGTAGGAAAAGCAAACGATATGTATTTTATAAATGTCGCCTCCGGTGGAGCTTTTACAGACATTCCTTATGAAATTCCAAGTGAAACTAAAACCATATTAGGTAAATATTCATATTATATAAAGGCAGCTATAGAAATACCACAACAAATTGAAAAATCATATAAAATTAAAGTAACTACTGAAGAAAAAACATTAGAACTTGATGCTCTTGTGTTTTTAGTAAGTAATACTCCTAGTATCGGTGGATTTAAAAAGTTCTCTCCAGATGCTAAATATAATGACGGTTTTTTTGACGTTTTGGTAATAGAACATAGCCCACCTTTTGAACTTTTAAACTTATTCACCAAACTTTTAAGTGGTGATCACATACACCATAAAAAGGTTCACTATTTCAAATCAAAAAAAATAAAAATAGACTCTGCCAGCGATTTAATAATAGATTTAGATGGTGAGTACGGATTTAAAGCGCCTATTGAAATTACCATGATCAATGAAGGCATAGAATTACTTACTCCTAGGAGGGTTACATAATGGATAAGGGCAGAATAAATCATATAAAAAAGAATAAAAATATAAAAGGCGATTATATTCTGTACTGGATGCAGCAATCTCAACGTATAAACTATAATCATGCATTAAATACAGCTGTAATACTATCTAACCTACATAATATACCTTTAGTTGTTTATTTCGGTCTAACAGACAATTTTCCCGATGGAAATTTAAGACATTATACCTTTATGACTGAAGGTTTAGACTATTTAAAATCGGAATTTAACAAAATGGGAATTAAATTCGTAATATACAATACTTCTCCTGAAGAAGGTTGCATGGAACTTATGAAAAATGCAGCTTATCTTATTATGGATAAAGGTTATCTTAGAGTTCAAAGAAATTGGAGGGATAAGGTAATTGAAGAATCCGAAAAAATTGGATTAGAAAATATAATGATGGTGGAAAGCGATGTAGTAGTCCCTGTCGAAGAAGTATCAGATAAAGAGGAATATGCCGCTCGTACTATTAGACCCAAGATAATGAAAAGAATTGATGATTATGCTGTTGAAATGGAAAAAATACTTCCTGAAATCAACAGTCTTGATTTGAAATTGAATACAACATTCGAAGAAATAGTAGATCCTATTAAATTTGTGAAGGAACTAAATATAGATATAAGTGTTAAACCTTCTAAGATCTTTAAAGGAGGAGAAAAAGAAGCCCGTAAAAAATTTAAACAATTCTACAACCACAGCCTAAAACACTACCTAGATAAAAATCACCCAGAATTTATCTACAATTCTTTTTTGAGTCCATATCTACATTTTGGTCATATTTCTCCTGTTGAAATAGTTTTGAAATTAAATAACTTGATAGAGAAAAATCCTCATATTAAAGAACCTTTGGATGATTTTATCGAAGAGCTGGTAGTACGTAGAGAATTGGCCATCAATTTCATATACTATAATAAAAAATACGACGAGTTTGACAGTATGACTTACAACTGGGCTTACAAGACTATGGAAGAGCATGTAGAAGACGAAAGAGAATATATATATTCTTTAAAAGATTTGGAAAATTACAATACCCATGACAAATACTGGAATGCTTCCATGAAAGAAATGGTGTACACAGGGTTTATGCATACATATATGAGGATGTACTGGTGCAAAAAAATCTTAGAATGGTCACCAGATTATAAAACAGCATATAAAAACTCTCTCTATTTAAACAATAAGTATTTTATAGATGGTAGAGATCCTAACAGCTTTACAGGTATAGCCTGGTGTTTCGGTAAACATGATAGAGCCTGGAAAGAAAGGCCTCTATTTGGTAAACTAAGGTACATGAATGCCAATGGACTGGAAAGAAAATTCGATATGCAGGGATACATAGATAGGATAGAAAAAATGATAGGAGATCAGATTTGAAGATAAGTATAATCGCAGTAGGTAAAATAAAAGAAAAATATATAAAGCAGGGAATTAAAGAATTCAAAAAAAGGTTAACCAACTACACAAAGTTAAGTATAATTGAGATTCCCGATGAAAAAGCTCCAGAAAATCTAAGTGCAAAAGAAATGGAAATGGTAAAGGATACAGAAGGAGAAAATATACTTAAGAAACTAGATAACTACTCTTATGTAATAGCTTTAGATAAAGACGGAGACCAACTATCCAGCATAGATTTTGCTAAAAAAATAAAGAAGCTTACTGTTCAAGGAAACAGCAGCTTCA
>CAZNLP010000032.1:0-15181 GCA_964574015.1 uncultured Clostridia bacterium
TTATAACATATTTTTAACAACTGTCAAGAAAAAGAGAGAAATTTTACTATATTTTTAATTAAGACTATACCTGATTGAAATAAATATTGCATTGATATATAATTAAAAATGATGAGAACCTAAAACTGATATATCAACGTAATACTAACGGAGGTAATACATTGAAAGAGACAGATGTAATATATAATGAATTATTAAAAAGAATAATTGAGCTTGACTATAAGCCAGGAGATATAATAGAAGAAAAGAAAATTGCTAAAGAATTTAATGTAAGTAGAACACCGGTAAGAGAAGCCCTACTAAAACTAAGCAATAAATCTTTGGTACAGATGATACCTAGAATGGGGACATATGTTTCCCAAATTGATATTAAAAGAGTTAAGAATGCATACCAGGTAAAGAAAAAACTTGAAGCCTATGCAGCAGAGTTAGCCAGCGAATACGCATCGGAAGAAGATATAAAAGAATTTTTTAATATAACAAGTGAAATGTCAACATTAAAAGGAAGTCCAGATTATAAGAAATACATACAGAAAGATTATGAGTTTTTTAAAAAATTAAGAGGCTTAACTAGAAATGAATTATTAGAAGAAAATTTAGAAGAGTTAAACAATTCAATAGTAAGATTTTTAAGATATATACAGTATGTTTGCGATAACCCTAAATGGCATGTACAATCTTTAGAAAGTATCGCTCAGAGCATTAAAATAAGAGATCCTGAAACAGCTTCTAAAGAAACTGAGTATTTTAATGCGGTGTATGTAAAAAAATTATTTAACTCCTATTTTGGATAAATTAATATAAACATAAAATTTTCAATAGAGTATTAGAAAAAGCTTAAAAACACATTATACATGGGTTCTTAAGCTTTTTTAGTTGTATATAATTGAAAAGTAACTGGTGGTGCTGTATTTATCTATTGAAATTATATCATAGGAATTTTTGTTGTTTATTAAGTTAAGTTTTAGATTATTATTTTCAGCAAATCTTAAAATACTTAAAAGACTTTGAGGGGAATCTACATTATCATTGTCGAATTCCATAATACTACTGTAGTCTTTTTTTATAATAGTCTTTAGAGTTTCCTCATCTTTAGTATTTGCTCTATCATAGTCCAAATAGTGGCTAAAATCTATGGAAGCTATTAGTAGGGTATTTTCATCAAGAATATTGTTATCTAAGTAATCGCTAAAATCTAAAGACTCATTCATATCCAAGGTTCCTGTTATAGCAATATTTACCACCTTTGCGTTTTTAAAGTAGTAGCTTACAAAATGCATAAGGGCTGCATTAGAGTGTTCTCTTTCAATAAGAGTGTTATTCACCTTAATATTAGGATATTCTTTTAAGATTTGCAGTTTATCATCATCTATCTTTACATCTCCAAAGGGTGTTATCCAATCCAGATTTGTAGTGTAAATATTCTTAGAATCTACGGTGTTATGATCCGGTCCAACTATTACTATTAAATCATAGCTATCCCTGTCTTCTACTGCTATAAAAACTTCATGAAGAAGTTCCGAAGCTAAAAGATGGTGAGGGCATATAATACCCCTAGTATTCTCAAAGGTATTTTCTATAGTTACGTTTATAGTAGAATAAAAGTTCTTTTCTTCGTAAAATAAGGATTGATTGTACTCCTTAATGTAAGAAGTATCTTCTGTATCTTCCAAGTTTTCATCTATATCTACCTTACCTTCTGAGAAGATACAGCCTGACAGTAAAACTGCCAGGCCGACTAATATTATTATAACTTTTTTCATTTAATCAACAACCTTCAATCTAATCTGCTCTGTGTACCAGAGACTGCTGCTGTCTGTTATTTTTCTAATAACCGTATGATCGTCGGTATATTCTCCCGGTAGCACTGCCTGCATGTAGTAGCTTACAGGCTGGTTAACTCTAGTAGAACTAAAGTAGTATCTAAATACTAGAGTCTGTCCCGATTCTTCCGAAAGATAGGTATCCTTACCCAGTTTCATAAATCTAAATCCAGCCGGTACAAATTCACTGATTTCATATGAACTGTAGTCTTTTCTGTTGTTAATCTTAGGATCTAGAGTTACCTTTATTAAGTCTCCCTGACTAAAGGTATCAACTTCTTCACCATTTATGGTATAGGTTTTAGTTAAGGAGTATTCATCGGTTTTATTCTTTTCAAGAGCATTTGCATTAGCAAGACCGTATACGTAGGCCGCGACATTGCTTTCAATCTCTGATATTTCCATTCCTGCCAGTTCTTCCTTAGTTACTGTAATAGATTTGGTTTTAAAACCGTCTACTTCGTAGGTTTCAAGCTTAGTTTCAGGATGGTTAAATTTAACCGTTACGCTTCCTTCAAGAGCCTTAACATCTTCAGTTTCCATTATATTTCTGTTCATTAGGTATATTAACTTTTCAAAATTAACTAGAGTCCATACATCCTTGCTGTTGTAGAGATAATCAAACATCTTATCTCCCTGTTCAAAGTATTCAAGCTTAGCTGAAGCTACTAGAGCAAGTGCTGTAAGCTCTTTGCTGGTTTTGCCTGTAATGTCTTCTACATCAAAGTATATTTTACCATCTTCTTCTTTGGAATATTTCTCCATTACGTCTTTAAATAAGTTTTCAGATAAGGATTCATCTCCAAATTCTGCTAGTGCTATAGAAGCTAAAAGCTTGGCTCTAGGACTTCCATCAATATCACTACTCTCAGCTAATTTTTGTAAATCCAGCAGCACAGGCTCTTTGTATGATGACAATCCTAAATAAGCAGATACAACTTCTTCTAAAGTAGAATCTTCTTTACCTAATATATTGTAGAAGTAGGTTTTCATTAAATCATCATCAAAGTATCCAGTATCTAACATTGCTAACTTTGAAGTTAATTCAGCATCCCTATCACTGTAAGGAAGTAAACTTATACCTCCGCCTTGAGATGTTTTTTCATAATCACTTAAATCTACGAATTTATCTACGTATGCATTTTCATCGAAATTTTCTTTAACAAATTTTCTTACAAGAACAGATGTTAGCTTCTGATCTATTCTTTTGCCATGTACATATCTTAGATCCATAAGGGTATTGTAAAACATGGATTCGCTTTCGTTAAAGAAGGTTACTTCTGCATTGGAGTAAACTTCATCAAAGGTCGTATCTTCAGAAAGCTGGTAGTATTCCTTATTGTTAAAATATACCGTTGAATCAACTACTTCGAAAGTTTTTTCCACAGCATCCTTGTATTCACCACCGTCGGCGTAAACGGTTATTGTGTAGCTTCCCTTGTCCAGTTCCTCTAAAGAAACATTAGTGTAATCTCCTGCTGCACCTTCTTTAGAGAAAGACTTTTCTTCTCCTGTAGTATTGTTTACAAGATCCACCTTATATGCTACAGTTTGGTCATCCTCCACATCTTCTCCAAAAGCCCTGAGGCTTATAGAAGGAATGTCTCCAGTTATAAACTCTTTACTGATTATAGTGCTTACGTAAAAAGGCAGCTTTGTATTTATATTTATTTTAGATGAATAAGACTGCATATCTTCTGTAAAACCCTGGAAAGTTACTCTCCAAGAAGTTAGGTTATCCGGGAGTCTAAAAGATAAAGTTCCTTCTCCTTCTTGATTTAAGGTGATTGTTCTAAAATAGGCGGTATCCTTAAATTCTCTTCTTACAGTATAATCTCCACCTTCTCCACCTCTTTCCGCCATAACTTGATTTTCAAAACTGTTGTAATCGTTGGATACATAATCCTTTTTAATTCCTGTAGAATAAACAGGGGAATAAAGTTCTGCCAAAGGATCTACGTCTTGTGGAAATAGTTCGAAATATGCTTCATCTACTACACTGATATTGACATTTGACTGAACAGGCTCACCCTTATTATCTAAAGCTTTTATATTAACAGTTGCTACATCTCCAGGACGGTAGTCCTTATTATCTGTAGTTAAAGATATGTCCATTTCTTTTTCTTCGTATTCATAACTTAGATTTGTAGCCGATAACGTTTTAAATATATCTCCTTTATTAATATAAACACCCTGTATAAATACATTAGGTATGTAGGATTTTTTAAAGTTCAACTCACCGCTTAATTCATCTGTGATATAGTATTCCTTAACCCCATCCTGCATTATCATCACAAGAAGCTTATCCTCTTCTACTTCTTCTTTTTTATCTCCTTCACTTCCCCCTTTTAAATAATACTGGAAGCTCTCTTGTTCTTTAAATCTGTATTGTTCCTTATCCTCTATTTCTATAGATAGGTTATTGTCTTCTATATTGAACATATCTCTTTGATTGAATCTGTAGTAGTTTTTTTCTTCTATTTTGCTTCCGTCATCTTCAGTTAAGGTAACTATTACTTCAAAGTTGCTGTCAGAGTCTTTAATATAAGGGGTTTCTACTTCGTATTTTCCGTTTAACGTATTTATATTAAAGTTTTCTCTCTGCTTAGATCTTTGGACGTATTCGTAGTTTGTCTTTGTTACCTTATCTATCAAGTCGTAGTAGGTTCCTGTTTCTACTTTTTCAAAATATGTTTCCACTACTTTGATATTTACTTCTTCATTAAGGGGAGCTCCCTTCATGTCTTCAAAGTCTTTATTTTTTGAGTTTACATATTTTTCAACATTTATCTCATTTACTTTTATAGTAATTAGAGGTGTCTCCAAATCGCTGTTTAGGTCGGTAGTAATCATCTTAGTTTTAGGAAAAAATGTAAAGGTACTTATATCAGTAATTCTTTGGTTTTCGGCATCTTTATTATATGCAGCCATTCTTCCGGAAGTAGGTCTCCAGGAAGTTGTTTCTTGAGATGGAGTAATTGAAATTTGTGCATTTCCATCTTCATCTGTTTTTAAAGTGTTGCTATTTAATCCGGACAAATTAAAATCTAAATTAAATTCCATATTTGATGCAGGATTACCATCGAAAAATTCTGATGTAAGATTGTAGGTTATCTCCTCTCCTACCATTACGTAGTCTTTATTAAAGTTAGATTCTAATCTATATATTGGTTTTGTGTATTCACTTATATGAATTTCTTTTTCCATTACAGTTTTATCATCATTAGTTAAAACCATATTGTACCAACCAGTAGGTAGATCTTCAAAAGAGAAACTCTCTGTAAAGGTACCTATTCTATCTATTTTTATGCTTTTACTTTGAATTTCTTTCTCTCCGTATACGTTGGATATAAAGGTCAATTTGTAGTTGTTAGAATCCAGTTCTTTTTTAGGCTTTACATATCCAAATATATTTACCTTGTCCGTCGGCTGATAGGTGCTTCTATCTGTAAAGAAGTAGGACCAGTAGTCTTTAGAGTCGGGACTGTAGATATTACTGTAAAATGGTCTATAGCTATACTCCGTTCTCAAGATAAAATCGTTGTAACCATCTGAAGATATAGTACCGTAGGTTATTCGACTTTCTTCTTCAGGAGTGTAATCTATTTGTGCAATGCCATCTGGTCCAGTCTTACCTTCAAAACCACCTTCGAAGGATACATCAGCATCGGCTAAAGATTCACCAGTGGCAGCATCGTTTAACCATAAAAACTGAGAATCTTCTAATTCTGAATTATATACCAATACATCGCTAACCTGAAGAAATGTATATCTCTTAGTACCCTTTAAGGTAGCCTCTGCAAAGTAGTAACCTTCATCTATTTCTTCTGGAAACTGCAAAATATCAAAGGATGAATAACCCTGTTCTACTTCAACAGGAGTAGTACTAAAGCTGCTAACTTCATTTAAATATTCAGGTTTAGTATTTTCAAAATCTTCATAAATATACTTAATATTTCGAACCTCATCGAATTTTTTAACATCATTTAAGAAATTTTCACTAGAGTTGAAGCTGTAAAGAGTAATATCAACTTCTTCATCCTTGAAACTTTCTCCTACAAAGGCTTCTAAAAAAGGCACCTGTAAAGTAGTAAAGTTAGCAAAATTCTTATTCAATCTAAGTCTAGAACTTTGGACTTCTCTAGTAGTGAAGCTGAAAGTATAATCTTCTTCTAAAGCTAAATCACTATCTTTAAGTTTAGCTCCAGCTTTCACAGTTATGTTGTATCTGGTATCTTCTTCTAATTTTTCAGGAATGAATATCTCAATATTTCCGTTACTTTTAAACTCTCCTTCAACTTCAGGATAAATTTCAAAGGATTCTTCAAAATTTTCAATTCCTTCGTGGCTGAAGTTGACTTCAATGCCGGTTTCAAGAGGAATATAGTTGTGGTCGTCTCCCGGGACAGTACCTATTACTCTAAGCTGACTTTTTGTTTGAAAAGCCCAGGTATAATCCAACTCTTCTTCCGAGTCATTTAAATCCACATTATATATAGAGTTAGAACTTAAAGGTTTATCAGGAATGATTTTATACTTTTTCCCGGATATTTTTTCGATTTTAAAATTCGTTTCTGGCACAATAGTTATATTTTCCATAATAAATTCTTCATCTATTTCTTTTTTAGAGTCCAGTTGAAGAGCTGAAGTTACATCTACTCCGGCAGTGTCTTTAAGCAGTGGTGTGACTGCATAGGACTTATCCTTAAGATCTACTGTCACAGGATTGCCTCCTTTTGAAACATCAGAAGGATCTTCGGTTTCACCATTTTCTATTTCCGGTTCATCTTCAATTCTCGTACAAGCTGAAAAAACTAATATTAAACTTAAAGCTATAAGTAAAATTTTCTTTTTCAAAACTATCACTCCTATCAATATATTTATATGTAATTTGTTAATTTACAATTCTTGTCTTAATTATACTACTTAAGTGAATAATATCAACTATAATAGGCCTTTATTACAATAAAATAAAAGCTTAGTTCATTAAAGAACCAAGCTTTGAATTTTTTAATAATAATAAAAATCTTAATTAATTACCAAATCTCCTGATGTAGTTTTTAAATTTATTAAACTTCCACCACTTCCGTAGCTTCCTTCTATGGTATCATTGTGAATTCTGTTGAAATTTAAAGTTTTCTCCGTTTCTATTTCTCCTGATAAAGAATTGAATCTAAAATTAAATCCGTTGATATCAGAGATATCTAATGTTACATCACCAGAAACTGTATTAATAATATAATCATCCTGAATATTTCTGACGCTTATGGTAACATCACCTGATACAGTATCTCCTCTGAAGGACTCATATTCACCTTGGGAGTCTAGACTTCCGGAAACTGAATTAAACTCTACACTCCTAGTTTTAATATTATCAAGGATACTTTTACCGGATACAGTGTCTAATTCTATTGAAAATATACTTGAATTATGAACTTCCATATTTCCCGACACACTGTCCATTTCAAGATTATTTGATTCAATAGAATTTACTTTAGTGCTTCCGGAAATATTGTTAGTCTCTAAATCTTTAAATTTGATACCATCTATAGTAATATTTCCAGTTATAGTATCAACTGATAAATCCTTGTAAAGTTCTTCAGGAACATATATCGTAAAATTCAGGTCATTATTTTTATAATCAGAATTGTTAAAAGTTTTATTTGAATCTCTTATTTCTACAGTTTTTCCAATATCTTGAATATATATGTCTGGAGTAAAGTTGGACTCTATAGACCCAGAAATAGTAATATTCATATCAGAATTATCAGACTTTAAAATTCTTATATTTTTAGATATAAGTTTCAATTCTATATTTTCAACGGTTCTGCTTGTAATATCTACTCTTTCTTCTTTGTCTACGTCATAATCTTTTTTAAAGTCTAGAAACCAGGGTTTTGGAGAAAAACATCCCGTTGACAAAACAGCTAATACTAAAACTAAAATTATTATTGTAATTTTTCTTTTCACCATTAAACTCACCTCAGATTAAATATATAGAATAAACATAAAAAAAAAGTTAATTAATCATTAGAATATCATTAATTATAAAAAAATTATACCCCGAAGGATATAATTTAAAAAAATAAATCTTTTGAGATTTTCGATGTTGCTTCCTTTAAAATTGATACATAGTATTCTTTTTTATCTTCGTCTAGTCTAGCAGCAGGTAGTGAAACACTAACACTTGCTACAGCCTTTCCTTCAAGATCAAGAATAGGTACAGCAATGCAAATCAAACCTTTTATGTATTCTTCATCATCAAGGGAGTAACCCTTTTTTCTTATTTCTTTTAGTTGAGCATTTAACTCTTCGTTAGAAGTGACAGTATTCTCTGTATAATGCTTATATTCCATATCTTCCAACTGAATATCCTTATTAAAAGCAATAATAGATTTTCCCATAGCACTGCAGTATAGAGGCACTTCATGTCCTATATTAAGTTCTATTCTCAAAGGTTCTTTAGATTGAATTTTATCCAAGTAAACAACACTTTGTTTATCCAAAATGCCTAAATTTATAGTTTCATTAGTTTTTTCAAAAAGCTTTTCTAAATGAGGTCTAGCAATTCTTTTTATAGGTAGATTAATGGCCAATTTATTACCTAGAGTAAACATTTTAACTGATACAAAATAATTTCCTGTTTCAGTATCCTGCTCAACATAATTTAGATATTTAAGTGTATTTAAGATTCTGTGAGTAGTGCTTTTTCCAAGGCCTGTAATTCTACTTAACTCACTGACTCCAAGTTTTTCATGTTCGATTAAAGATTCTAAAACATCGAATGCCTTAATTATTGATTTAATTATATTTCTATCAACTGGTTTTTCCAACTAAATTCCCTCCCCAAAGTATAATAAAATTACACTTTTAAATTGTTGAGTATTTTGGTAGCTTTTACTACATGTTTTGCTAAAACAGAAGTTGTAACGGAACCAACACCTCTTGGTACGGGAGTTATCATAGAGCAAATATCTTTGCACTGGTCAAAATCTACATCACCACATAGGTTACCCTCATCATCTACGTTAATTCCTACATCTAATACTATGGACTTTTCAGAAACATAGTTTTTATCTATCATTTTAGGTCTTCCTACGGCTGCTACTAAAATATCTGCCTCTCTGGATATTTTTTCCAGGTTTTGTGTTCTTGAATGACATATTGTTGTAGTTGCATTTTCTCCTAATAAAAGCATAGACATAGGTTTACCAACTACCAATGAACGTCCTAAAACAACTGCATTTTTACCTTCCATTGAAATATTGTAGTATTTTAACATCTCCATTACCGCAGCAGGTGTTGCCGGTGGAAATCCTGTATTATCTCCTTCGATAACCTTTCCTATATTAATTGTAGATAAGCAGTCTACATCTTTTTCAGGAGAAATAAAATATTTTATTTCTTCTTCATTTAACTGTTTAGGTAGAGGTCTAAAGATTAATATACCATGAACATTACTATCTTTGTTTATTTCTTCAAGTTTCTTTAAAAAAGTCTCCTGAGTTACATCTTTTGGAAATTCAACTACATCAGTTTCTATTCCGCATTTTTCCATTCTTTTAAGAGCACCTCGTTCGTAAGCTAAATCACTAGAATTAGCTCCTACCCTTAATATTGATAACTTAGGAAAAATATTTTTTTCCTTTAAATTTTCTACTTCTAATTTAAGTTCTTCAGTAATTTTATCGGCAACTTCTTTACCTGTTAATAATTTTGCCATTTTAGCCTCCTATTTTTCTAATATTTTGAGTACTTTTTTATAAATTTCGTCTGCTTTTTTACTACCATCTTCTATTTTGGGGTTTATATTTTTCTGTATTTCATTTTTATACTCTTCATCTTTTATTGAGTTTAAATTTATTATTACATTTAAATTAGCACTGTGAAGTGCCGACTTTAGACATTGAACTCCTACCCCTATATCGCTTACTATGATTTTAGAGGATTTATCAAGAAGTCTTTCGTGAAGAAGTATAGATTCATATATATATTCTATCATTTTAACAGGTCCTGAACATGCCACTTTAAGAGCATCTTGAAGCACCTGTTCTTTGTGCTTTTTTTCTTCTTCTGTTGAAGATTTCATACCATAGGCCTTAGATAGAGGCAAGAAATTTTCTGCATCCTCATCAACTAGATCTATTAGTTTATTTTTTAAATCTTCGCCTTCTTTTAGTATAGATTTATGTTCTTCTTCATATTCCAGCAAACTTTTTTTACCAATTGAAAAATTTGCAACCATCGAATTTAAAGCAATTCCTAAAGCTCCTGATAAAGCAGCAGCTCCGCCCCCTCCAGGTACAGCTTTTTTAGATGCTAATAAATCAACAAATTCAACACATGATTTTTCTGTAAGTTTCAAAATAGCCTCCTTATTAAAATATGCAGCATGAAGTAGTTATTAAACGACATGCTGCATTAGATTTTTTAGTTTTTTAGAATAATCCTGAGATTACTCCATCATCATTTACATCGATTTTTTCAGAAGAAGGAACTTTTGGAAGTCCAGGCATTTTCATAATGTCTCCTGTAGAAACTACTATAAAACCTGCTCCTGCTGAAACAGTAGCTTTACTAACTGTTATTCTAAAGTTCTCAGGTCTTCCTGTTACCTTAGGATCATCTGATAATGAAGCTTGAGTTTTTGCCATACAAATCGGTAGATTCTTGAATCCCAAATCTTCAAGTCTACTTATTTCCTTAGATGCTTTCTTAGTATAATCAACACCGTCAGCTCCGTAAACCTTAGTTGCAATTTTTTCTATTTTTTCTTTTACGCTGTCTGTGTCTTTATATACAAATCTGAAATTATCATTTTCTATTTCAGTTAATCTTAAAACTTCTTTTGCTAAAGTATGTCCACCTTCAGAACCTTTTTCCCATACTTCTGAAAGTGCAACATTAACTCCCAATTCCTTACATTTTTCTTCTACAAGCTTTAACTCGGCATCTGTATCAAATGGAAATTTGTTTATTGCTACAACTGCATTTAATCCAAATACCTGTGTTATGTTTTCTACGTGTTTCAATAAGTTTGGAAGTCCTTTTTCAAGAGCTTCAAGATTTTCTTCATTTAATTTGTCTTTAGCTACTCCACCGTGATGTTTAAGAGCTCTTACTGTTGCTACGATTATTACTGCATCAGGCTTAAATCCAGCCATTCTTGATTTAATATCTAAGAACTTCTCAGCTCCTAAATCAGCACCGAATCCAGCTTCAGTTACAACATAATCAGCAAAATGCTTAGCCATTCTTGTAGCCATTAGAGAGTTACATCCGTGGGCTATATTTGCAAAAGGACCACCGTGAATAAAAGCTGGAGTTCCTTCTAATGTTTGAACTAAGTTAGGCTTAAGGGCATCTTTTAACAATGAAGCCATAGCACCCTGTGCTTTTAAATCTCCTGCAGTAACAGGGTTTTTGTCTTGATCGTAGGCTACGATTATCTTAGCCATTCTTTCTTTTAAGTCTGTAATATCTTTAGCTAAACAGAAAGCTGCCATAACTTCACTTGCAACAGTTATATCAAAACCGTCTTCTCTAGGTACTCCGTTGGCTTTTCCGCCTAAACCGTTGGTAATATTTCTAAGTTGTCTATCATTCATGTCCACAACTCTTCTCCAAGTTATGTTAGTTACATCTATGTTTAAATCATTTCCCTGCTTTATGTGGTTATCCAGCATAGCAGCAAGCAGGTTGTTTGCAGCTCCAATTGCATGTATATCTCCAGTAAAGTGAAGATTTATATCTTCCATAGGAACAACCTGAGCATATCCGCCTCCTGCGGCTCCACCTTTAATTCCAAATACCGGACCTAGTGATGGTTCTCTCAAAGCCACTATAGTATTTTTTCCTAAACTAGATAATGCATCTGCAGTACCTATAGTTGTAGTAGTTTTACCTTCACCGGCTGGTGTTGGTGTAATTGCAGTTACCAATATTATTTTACCATCTTTGTCTTCGCTTTTCTTAAGTACATTATAATCTACCTTAGCCTTATACTTTCCGTACATTTCAATATCATCTTCTGTTAAGTTTAAAGTTTTTGCTATTTCTCTTATGTCCTTCATTTCAGTTTCTTGTGCAATTTCAATATCACTTTTAAATCCCATAAAGACCTCCATATATATTTTATTTAAAAAACTAATATTAGTTTTTTATTTATAACTAAAAGCAGAAGCTATGTTCCACTAAACGAATCCGACTTCCACTATGCGACACTACCTATTATTATAGCAATTATTTGTTCTAATAACAAGGGATAATTAAGATTGTAGTATAATTAATAATTATACTGTTACTTATAAAACTTATATGCTATTATTTTATAATAAACTTAATACAAGTGGCAAATTTTTTTAAAAAATGATAAAATAACAAAAATTATCATTTAAAATATATAACAAAAATAAGAGGAGACTAAAATGAATATAGTTGTACTGGAAGGATACACTTTAAATCCAGGTGATTTAAAATGGGATAGATTAGAAAAACTAGGAAATTTAAAAATATATGAACAAACTTTAGAAGAAGATGCATTAGAAAGAATAGGAGATGCGGAAGTAATTTTTGTAAATAAAACAAAACTCTCTGCAGAAGTATTTGAAAAGGCACCGAATCTTAAGTATGTTGGAGTTTTAGCAACAGGATATGATAGTATTGATATTAAAGCAGCAAAAAAAGAAAATGTTGTTGTAACAAATATACCCGATTACGGTACCTCTTCTGTAGCTCAATTTGTTTTTGCACTGTTATTAGAAATGACCCATCATGTTTGGGAACACAGTGAAGCTGTAAAAAAAGGTGAATGGGAAGAAAGTAAAGGATTTTGCTTTTGGAAGTATCCCTTAATTGAATTAAAAGATAAGACTATGGGCATAATTGGTTATGGTAGAATTGGAAGAGAAACTGCAGAAATAGCAAAAGCCTTTGGAATGAAGGTTGTTGCATATACTAGAACACCAGATAAAACTATGGAAGAAGATAATTTTAAATTTGTAGAGTTTAATGAACTTCTAAGACAATCTGACTTCATAAGCCTACACAGTCCTTTAACAAAAAATACAAAGGGAGTAATAAATAAAAAAACAATTTCAAAGATGAAGGATGGAGTAATGCTTATAAATACTGCAAGAGGAGCCTTAGTAGTAGAAGAAGATTTAGCTGAAGCGTTAGAGAATAAAAAAATTGCTGCAGCAGCTTCAGATGTAATGACAAAGGAACCTCCAGATAATAACAATCCTTTAATTAAGGCTGAAAATATGATAATTACACCACACATTGCTTGGGCACCAAAAGAATCCAGAGAAAGACTTATGAACATTGCTGTTGATAATCTTGAAAGATTCTTAGAAGGAAATCCGGTAAATGTTGTTAATCCTTAAATAAAATTAAAACAGGTGAGTATATGAATATAATAGAGGAACTTAAAATAAATATAAAAAATACAGCTCCCTATATAATTAAAAAAATTGATATAAAAGATGTTAAAGAATGGATCTATATATTTAAAGATAAGAGCATAATTCAAACTGATGATATAGAAAAACTAAAGGGAATTATAGTCTTAGCTTTGGGATATAATCTGGAAAAAAATAAAGAAGATAGGAAGTATATGAAAGTATCTTCCTACTATTATTTTTCTAATAAATACTACCATGAGATAAATAAAGTCTTAGAGAAACTTATAGAAAAAGGTTTTAAGATAAAAAAACTCAATAATCAAAACTTAAAATCTCTGGCGGTTATGTCAGGTGTCGGATATTACGGTAAAAACACATTGGTTCACAATGAAGCATTTGGTAGCCAAATGGTTCTATATGCCTTTGGAGTATATAATGAAGAAAAATGGGATGATATCAATTACAAATATTCCGACTGTGAAGATTGCAGGATATGTATAGAAAGTTGTCCCAATCAGGCTTTAAAAGACTTTAAATTAAATAGAGAAAGATGTATAAGAAACTACACTTTAGAAGGTGTATACATCCCAAAAGAAATAAGAGAACTTCTTGATAATAGATTAATAGGATGCGATATATGCCAGGAAAAATGTCCTAAAAATGAAGGAAAAAATTCAAACTTAGAAAAAATGAAAATTATTGAAAAGGAACTATTACTACCCGAAACATATATAAATAACTGGGAAAAGGGATTAAAAAAATACATACAAGATTTATCAAAAATAATAGGAAGTAATTATGCAAGAACAAATAGAGTTTTAAGTCAAAGTATAATTTCTTCGGGAAATTTAAAGAAGAAAAGTATGACCGACAACCTTAAGTGTTTAGAAAAACATCAGGATAAAAATATTGTTGAATACAGCAGATGGGCTGTTGATAATATAAAAAGTAGGAGTGATAATTTTGAGTATTAAAAGTGTAAAAGAACAATTTCAAAATGAAAAATTACCTTTAGAGGTAATAGAGATGGATACAAGTACTGCTACTGTAGAACTTGCTGCAGAAGCTTTAGGAGTAGAACCTGGAAGGATAGCCAAAACTATGGCAATTCAGACAAAAGAAGAAAATTTATTGGTATTAGCAAAGGGTGATAAAAGACTTGATAACAAAAAGTTTAAAAAAGAATTTAATTCTAAAGGCAAATTTATAAGTAGTAAGAAACTAGAAGAAATAACAGGACATCCAATTGGGGGAGTGTGTCCTTTTGGATTAAAAAGAGATTTGGATGTCTATTTAGACCTATCCCTTAAAGAATACGATTATGTATATCCCGCAGGTGGAGGACCAAATACAGCAGTCAAAATAAAAGTTGATTACCTTGAAAAGATAACAAAAGGTAAGTGGGTGGATGTTTGTAAGTAAATGAAAGAAGCATATCAGGTGTTTATCCACCTAGATATGCTTCTTTTACTTTTTCATTCTGAAGGAGTTCTTTTCCCGTTCCTTCAGCTATTATTTTTCCTGTTTCTAAAACGTATCCTCTATCGGCTACTTCTAATGCCTGTTTTGCATTTTGCTCTACCAGCAGTATTGTAGTACCTGCATTATTTATTGTATTGATTATATCAAATATTTGTTCAACTAATATTGGAGCCAGTCCCATAGATGGTTCATCCATAAGAATCATCTTAGGTCTACTCATTAAAGCTCTTCCTATGGCAAGCATCTGCTGTTCACCACCGGAAAGAGTACCGGCTATCTGCTTAAATCTTTCTTTTAATCTTGGGAATCTAGAATAAACCATTTCTAAATCTTCTTTTATTTCACGTTTATCTTTTCTAATAAAGGCGCCCATTTGGAGGTTTTCCGATACTGTCATTTTAGAAAAAATTCGTCTACCTTCCGGGACATGTGCTATACCTAAATCAATTATCTGATGAGGTGGTATTTTTG
>CAZNLP010000033.1:0-15092 GCA_964574015.1 uncultured Clostridia bacterium
TTAGAAATAATTCCGTTATGGTTATCAATATCTTCTGAATTTACTTCAGGAACTATTAAAGGTACATTATCATCTAATCTAAAGGCACTACTATTGTCTATTACTGTTACATCCTTTTCTACAGCTATAGGTGTGAATTTTCTACTCAAACCACTGCTTACAGCTACAAGTAGTACGTCTATATCATTAAAGGAATTTTCAGTTACTTCCTCAATTATCAAATCTTCACCATTATAATTAATTGAACTACCAGCACTTTTTTTACTCGCTAATAACTTTAAACTTTCTAATTCAATATTTTTTTCGCTAATTACGTTAAGCATTTCCTGTCCAACAACACCTGTTGCTCCTAAAATTCCCAGTCTAATTTTTGTCATATCTTCCTCCTGAATTTATTATTATTTTGACATTATAACATAAAAATTTAAGAAATCAAGAGCTCTTGTATTTATTTTGTATACGGTTGTGTTTTAATTTAATACATATGCATAAGTGTATAATATTATCTTTTTATATAAAAAAATACTGCAGTTATTCAGCTGCAGCATCTTCACTTACATTATTTTCTAAATTAATTTTTACCTTCCATACACCTTTCTCTTTAATAGTATTCCATGTATCTTGATTATTTTCTATATATTCGGCTTCTTCTCCTTCGTTCTCGGAAACTACCTCATATTTATAGGATAGATTAACTTCAGCCTTGTCTTCTCCAATCATATTATAATCCTCTACCTCATAGTTAATAAGAGAAAGATTTTGTGATTTATACTTATCATAAAATTCTTTGAAGTTATGAACTCTATCACCTATTGGTGTAAGTAGGTAAACCATACTAATCATATCGTTTCTTTCAGCTTTTAGGTACTCAGCTACAGCATCTGCCGGAGTTCGTCCTACATAGTCTTTATCTCCAGTATCAAGAGGATAGGAAGTAGCTTTTTCCTCTTCAGATGGGAAGAATATTCTTGGGTCGTAGGTGTTTCCAGGTGCCCATATGAGATATTCATTTACGCCTAACTCTTTTGATGCAATAATTTGTTCTCTTATTTTACTTGGACTGTAGTATATATGTCCTTCGACCCATCCTGCGGTAAATCCTTGGATCCAAGGTCTTATAATAGAGTCCTCTTTTACAGATGCATTTTTTTCTATAGCTTCTTCCATAGCACCTTTTAATACACCGTATGGATGTGCATCAGGCACTTCATATCCATACCACCATTCTCCGTAGTGGCTTGGATATACCATAGGACACATATAATCTACATAAGGTGCCATTTCAATCCAGCTTTGTCCAATATCTTCCGGCCAATCATCCCAACTTCTTGTAATTAAACCAAAGACATCTGCTGCAGTAAAAACATTATAGTCTTCCAACTCATTTTCAGCATATTCTAAAAAATCTCCAATAGCTTCATCCTTTTCTCTTTCGTTTCTTCCGGGAAAGTGAGTTATGGGATTGTATACTCTAGCATTATCTGGAAATCTAACATAGTCAAATTGTATTTCATCAAAACCTTTTAGTGCCGCTTCTTTTGCTATAGCTATGTTGTAATTCCATACGTATTTATCAAAAGGGTTCACCCATGAGGTCCCGCTGTAATCTTTCCAAACGCCTCCATCTTTAAGTTGTATAGAATGATCGTGTTTTTGGGACGCAAAGTTTTCATCTTTAAAGGTTACGATACGAGCAATTGTATATATGTCATATTCTTTTAATTTTTTAAGAAGATTTTCAACCTCATTAATTCTTACTCCTCTATTTCCATTAACTTCCTCTACTATATCTAAACTGCTTTTATATGTCATAAGTCCGCTATCATCTTTTACATCTATAACAAAGGCATTTACTTCGGTTTCTAAAGCTAAAGCTACGGCTCTTTCAAATCTATTTATACCATCAATTATTGGTAGTAGCTCGTTAATTTTTTGTTGGTTACCTTCTCTTAATGCCTTTACATAAGCAGCATAGTTTTGAATGTCTTCATCATCTAAACTCATCCCCGCTGAACTTCCAGTCATAAATAAGCCTTTTGCTTCAACTTTTTCCTTAGAACTATCCTTGTTTTTAAATTCCTCAAAGGTCATCTCGGGTAATTTTATGTAAAATTCTCCTAAATCTTCTTTTCTTTTCTTCTCTAAATTTTTTAATTCTGTTAAATATTCTTCATAAGCTATCTGTGCTTTTTCTTCTTCTGATAGCTGCTCCTCTTCAGGTTCATTCGGTTCTTCCTCACCGTTTTCTACGGCTGGAGGAGTAGTTGTTTCTTCTCCTGGATTTGGCTCATTATCTTGGTTTGAGCAACCAGAAGAAATTATTAGTATTATAGTAATTAATATCAAAATTGCTTTTTTTATCATATAACTCTCCTTTAGCATTAATATGAAGATTATATCATATAATGATATGATTTTTGAATATTTTTATTCATGAATTAATAATTTTTCTAATTCTTCAAGGGTAATCTCAGCCTTGTGATTTTTATCATGATTTTGATATTCAACTATACCTTCTTCTGCTCTTCTACCTATAACAATAATTTCATTTAATCCTAACATTTCGCTTTCTTTAAACTTATGCCCTACTTTCATATTTCTGTCATCTAAAAGAGGATTTCTTCCAGCATTTTTAAGTTTGACATATATTTCTTCACTTAACATACATGCATCTTCATCATCTGGTTTCAATAAAAGTATTTGTGTATCCCAAGGGAGTAGTTTTGATAGGTTTTCTTCAGTTTCTTCTATAGATACTGAAATAATTTTATATAAATCTAGTGTATTTTCTATTTTATATGTTAATTTTTCTCTTCCTGTATTATCGATATATTTAATATCTGTAGTTTTATCACAAATTTCAGTATTATCTTTTAGTTCTCCTATTTTATAATAGTTATGAAGTTGTATTTTCGAACCGCATTTAGGACATAAGTCTTCTCCACCAGCTACTACCAAATCTCCACATATGCTGTTCTCAAAATCTCTATCGTAATTAATATTCTTCAAATGGTAGTCTTTTTCATTTGCTCCTGCAACACCATTTCGTATATATTCAACTTCTTCATCAACTATTAACTGACAGTTTTTTAAACCTATAGGGCCTACAAATCCTCCTATTGTTTCCATATACTCTAAATCTTCTTCTGCGGCTTGTTTTATTAAATTTTGATCGGTTTTTATAAGCTTAGCTAGTTTTTCCTTGCTTAATTCTCTATCTCCTCTTATAAATATTACGTAGTTATTATCCACTACTTTTATTAGGATCGCCTTTATTAACTTTTTAATATCAATTCCCGTAAATTTCTGCAAATCTTCAATAGTTTTTATGTTTGGTGTTTTAATTTTCTCTACTTCTAAAATTTCTTCATCCTGTCCAGATTTTTTAATGATTTCCATATAGTTAATATCAAAGTATTCGTTGCATTCGCTACAATAGGCTGATTTTTCTCTACCTTTTCTATTAGCCCATCCGTAAATTATTCCTTGAGAATCTTTGTTCTTTTTTGCAGCAATAGGCTTTATACCAAAGCTTTTCAGGAAATCTAAACTTTCTTTAGTATAATTCTTTATTTTTTCTTCGTAATTCTCCTGTGTTGAAACATAAAAAGATTTGTAAACTTCTGTTACCATTGAATTTAATAATTCTTCACTTGCTTTGTTATCATTAAAAGCTCTCTTCGTTATATAATAAAATTCTACAGGTAAATCCTTGTATGACTTTATAAAACTTTTTAGAAAATCTTCGTAAAGATATAAGTCCGGTCCAGATGTAAAATAAAATTTACCATCTATATCTTTCGAAACAAAAAATCCATTATCATCAAAATTATTTTTTAGATTAATAATAGGTATATCAATTTCTGAAAAATTATTTTTTGCTAATTTATCTTTTAATTCTTTTTTTACGTTATTTATTAAATGCATGCCAAAAGGAGTAAAAAAATATATTCCTTTACCATGTTTTTTTATTATTCCCAACTTTATAAGAAGCTGCCCGCTTCTTGATTCAATAGATTTAGGCAGCTCTTTTAACATACTTAAGTAACTATTTTTTAATTTCAATTTTATCACCTTTTTTAATATGATTTAGCTATATAAACCATATGTTTGGCTTCTTTATCACAAAAATGGCAAGTATCGTTAGTTTTTTCCTGTTCGAAAGGTATACACCTTATAGTTGCCCCTGTTTCTTCTTTTAATTTAGCTTCACATTCTTCGCTCCCGCACCACATTGCTTTTCCAAAACCTTTTTTGTCTTTTATATGTGCTTTGTACTCTTCATAATTTTTTACTTCAAAAGTATTATCATCTCTAAATTTCTTTGCCTTATTAAATAAATCCAACTGCATAGTCTCTAAAGTATTGGATACAGTTTCAGAAAAATCGTCTAAGGATATTTCTTCCTTATCTAATGTATCTCTCCTAACCATGATAGCTTTGTTGTTTTTTATATCTCTCGGTCCAATCTCAATTCTGATAGGATATCCTTTCATCTCATATTGATTAAATTTCCATCCCGGGGAATCTTTGCTATCATCGTCAAGTTCCACTCTGATTCCTTTTGCTTTAAGAGAATCATATAGTTCATTAGCCTTTTCAAGAACTCCTTCTTTTTTCATAGCAATTGGTATAATTACAACTTGGGTTGGTGCTACTCTTGGTGGTAGTACAAGTCCTCTATTGTCACTGTGCACCATTATTAATCCGCCTATTAGTCTAGTTGATATTCCCCATGATGTATGATATGGATGATGCTCTTTTCCGTCTCTGCCTAAGTATGTAATATCAAAGGCTTTTGTAAAGTGCTGACCTAAATTATGTGATGTTCCTGCTTGTAAAGCCTGTCCATCGTGCATCATAGCTTCCATAGTGTAGGTTGATTCTGCTCCAGCAAATTTTTCGCTTTCACTTTTTTTACCAGTTAATACAGGTATTGCAAGTAAGTCTTCTGCAACCTCTCTATATATATCCAGCATTTGTAGTGTTTCTTCCTGAGCTTCATCATTTGTCTCGTGAAGAGTGTGTCCTTCCTGCCATAGAAATTCTGATGTTCTTAAAAATGGTCTTGTTGATTTTTCCCATCTAACTACAGAACACCACTGATTATATAAATATGGTAAATCTCTATAGGAATTAAGCCATTTACTGTACATATTGCATATAATCGTTTCAGAGGTTGGTCTTATACATAATCTCTCTCCTAATTTTTCACTTCCTCCATGAGTAACCCATGCTACTTCAGGAGCAAATCCTTCTACGTGTTCTTTTTCCTTGTTCAGTAAACTCTCAGGGATTAATAAAGGAAAGTAGCAGTTTTTATGCCCCGTTTCCTTGAAACGTCTATCTGCAAATTCCTGTATTTTTTCCCATAAAGCATAACCATAAGGTCTGATCACCATAAACCCTTTAACCGGTGAGTAATCTACTAATTCATTTTTTATTATGATATCTGTATACCATCTAGCAAAATCTTCTTCCATTGGTGTTATTTCTTTTACAAAATTTTTGTTTTTTCCCATGACTTTCTCCTTTAATTTTAGTATAAAAAAACCACCTCTATCAAGAGGCGGATATCCGCGGTACCACTCTAGTTACTCTTTTACAAGTCACTCTAAGTTATATCGGTACTACCGTTCAGGTTTTCCTGAAAGCTCAAAGCTAGGTTCAATATTACATCGGTCGGAAAATTCTCAGCATCATTTCCTCTCTGAAGACATATAATATTTACTATTCTTTTCAAAGCCTTTATATTCATTTAATAAAAAGTTTACTAAAAATTTTACTCCTTGTCAAGAAATACAGCGCTTTGAGCTGCAATTCCTTCTTCTCTACCTATAAATCCTAGTTTTTCTGTAGTTGTTGCTTTAATGTTTATATTTTCTTTAAATGTTTCTAATATTCCAGCTATTATTATTTCCATTTCAGGTATATATTCTCTCATTTTAGGCTTTTCCGCTAATATGGTGCAGTCGATATTCCCTATTTTAAATTTAGAATCTTTCATTAGTTTACATACTTCTGATAAAAGAATTTTACTGTCAATATCCTTGTATTTAATGTCTGTATCCGGAAATAAGGTTCCAATATCTCCTTTTCCTAAAGCTCCTAAAATTCCGTCGATTATACTGTGTATTAATACATCTGCATCCGAGTGTCCTTCAAGTCCTTTATCATATTCAATTTTAACACCACCGAGTATTAAATCTCTACCCTCTTTAAATTTATGAACATCATATCCTATTCCAATTCTCATTCTATTTCTCCACATTAATTAAATATTCTGCAAACTTTAGGTCGAAGGTTGTTGTAATTTTCAAATTTTTTTTACTACCTATTACCATATAAATTTCATAATTATTTTTCTCTACTATATATGCTTCATCTGTGATTTTCTTATCATTCCAGTCAATATTTAAATATGAATTTTTAAGTATTTCATATTTAAAGGTTTGAGGAGTTTGTATCTGCCACAATTTATTCCGGTCTAATGTTTTTATTACTTTACCATCTTCTATAATTTTTATTGTATCTGTAGCTTTTATTCCTGCAACAGCAGCTCCTTTTTCTTCAGCTTTATTGATAGATTCTTTTATAGTCTTCTTATCCACAAAGGGTCTTACCCCGTCGTGAATTACAACGATAGAATTTCTTTCTTCTATTGCTTTAAATCCCTTGTATACAGATTCAAATCTACGATTACCTCCTTCAACTACTTTTGTTACTTTATTAAAGCTATATTTTTCTACTATATCATTTTTTACATAATCTACTCCATCTTTATCTGAAACCAAAATAATTTCATCAATGAAGTTGGCTTGGTTAAAAGTTTTAATTGTATAGTATATTAAAGGTTTATCTTCAATCTGTATATATTGTTTTTTTATACTCTTACTTAACCTTATACCACTACCGGCTGCTGTTATTATTGCAATATTTTTATATTTCATATTCCCTCTTATAAAAAAGATTTTGGTTTCCCAAAATCTTTATTTTTTCTTTGCAAAGATCATCCTTCCTGCTGACGTTTGAAGTACACTTGTTACTATTACTTCTATTGTTTCACCTATGTACTTTTTACCGCCTTCAACTACTATCATAGTACCGTCATCAAGATATGCCAATCCTTGTCCTGATTCCTTACCTTCTCTAATAACTTGTAATGTCATTTCTTCGCCAGGTAAAACAACTGGTTTTACAGCATTTGCAAGTTCATTAATATTTAAAACCTGAACTCCTTGAAATTCGGCTACCTTGTTTAAATTGAAATCGTTAGTTAAAACCTGCCCGTTAACCATTTCTGCAAGTTTTAGAAGTTTTATATCGACTTCTGAAACCTCTGGAAAATCATGTGCATCAATCTTAACATCAATTATTTGTTCGTTTTGAAGTCTGTTTAATATATCTAGACCTCTTCTTCCTCTATTTCTTTTTAGACCATCGGCTGAATCAGCTATATGTCTCAACTCTTTTAATACAAATTCAGGGATGATTAATGTTCCTTCTATAAATCCTGTTCTACATATGTCTGCTATTCTTCCATCTATAATAACACTGGTATCTAGTATTTTTGGAGAAGCTTTCGTACTATTCTTTTTGTTTTTATTAGATGATCCAATACTAAATCTTGATCCAAGACTTATGCTAATCTCATCTTTTTTTCTAGTAGCTATATTGATTCCTAAGTATCCAAAAAATAAGTACACTAATACAGAAGCAGCAGTCCCTAAGTACGAAATATCTAAGTTATATAAAGGTTGACTTATCAAAAAAGCAATTATCAATCCAATAACAAGCCCTACAGCTCCTAATATAATATCATTAGTCTGAAATTTCAATAACTCTGTTTCAAAATTATCGCTTATTTTTTCACCAAGTTTTTTTAGCTTTGGTGTTAGGAAGAAAAGTAATAATCCAAATATAATTCCAAATAAAATATAAATATATGTATAATCAATATTAATAAAATCTAAAAATCCAAATCCGTCTATAATTGCTACTATACCTACACCAAATAAAATCCCAATAATTGATAATATTAATCTTAAAATTTTACTTAACAATCCATCACCTCCTACTCCTTACTTTATCATAAAAAGTGTTATAAAACTATAAATAAATCAAAATTTTTTATAGTTGTTCTATCATTTTTTATTAAATAAAAAGAAAAGAAAATTAGGATTAATCCTAATTTTCTGAAATAATTTTATTTATCCTTGTTTCAATTTCTTCACTTGAAGAATCTTCAGCTAGAATTAATTCGCTTATTAGAATTTGTTTAGCATTACTAAGCATTTTTTTCTCTCCTGTTGAAAGACCCTTTTCTTGATCCCGGTAAGTGAGACTTCTTACTATTCTTGCTACTTCAAATATATCTCCACTTTTCATCCTATCCATATTTGCTCTATATCTTTTATTCCAATTTAACTTATTTAAGCTGGAATCTTCTTTTAATATATCAAATACTTCTTTGACTTCTTCTGTTGATATGATTTTTCTAACACCTATATTTTCAACATTATCTACCGGTATCATTAGTTTCATTTCATTTACAGGCATTTTGATAATAAAATATTTTTTCTTTTCTCCAAGCACTTCTTTTTCTTCTACAGATTCTATAACTCCTGCTCCATGCATTGGATATACAATCTTATCGCCTAATCTATACATAAAATACCTCCAAGATACATTATACACTATAATCATCTTGTTGTCAAAATGTAATTTTATCATTATTTTTTGCGTATGTCAATTGTTTTTATGAAAACTTTTTCATTGTTGAAAATTCAACTGTTAATCTTTATTAGATATATTGGTTTTTTTATCACCTAGTTTTATCTTAAAGCAAAACATCCAATACCTCTTCTATAGTTTTCACTTCTATTAAATCAATATTATCTTTATCTTTTTTTACGTTTTTACTATTTGAAAAAGGAATCACAGCTCTTTTAAATCCCATTTTTTGAGCTTCTTTTATTCTTTTATCTATATCTTTTATTCCTCTTACTTCTCCTGAAAGTCCTACTTCTCCCATTATTATTGTGTTTTGATCTATTTTTACTTCTTTAAAGCTTGAAGCTATTGAGCATAGAATCGGTAAATCAACTGCTGTTTCTTTTACCTGCATACCACCAATAACATTAATATATGCATCGGAATTTTGAAGCTGTATTCCGGCTTTTTTTTCTAATACTGCCATTAACATTGCAGCTCTGCTACTATCTACTCCTGTAGTTACTCGTCTTGGCACTCCAAAACTTGAGTGTGAAATCAAAGCTTGTATTTCTATAAGCAATGGTCGAGTTCCTTCCATACTAGCTGCAATAACACTACCGTATGAGTTCTCCGTTCTACTCTCTAAAAAGAAACTTGATGGATTTATAATTTCTTCAAGTCCCGAATCTCTCATCTGAAATACTCCAACTTCATTTGTCGAGCCGTATCTATTTTTAACAGCTCTTAAAATTCTATATGAGTGCTGTGTATCTCCTTCAAAATAAAGTACCGTGTCAACCATATGTTCCAAAACTCTGGGGCCAGCAATAGAGCCCTGTTTAGTTACATGTCCTACTATAAAAGTTGACATATTAGAGCTTTTTGTGATTCTCATTATAGTTGCTGTAACTTCCTTAACCTGACTCACACTACCAGGAGCCGATGTTATTTCGGGGTTATATATTGTTTGTATAGAGTCTAATATCAGAAGATCCGGATTTAATTTTTCTATACTTGAAATGATGTGTTCTACATTAGTTTCTGCCAATATATATATATTATCACTATCCATACCAAGTCTTTCTGCCCTAATTTTTATTTGTCTGGCTGATTCTTCTCCAGTTACATAAAGAACATTAAGATCCTGTTTAGCTACTTTGTCTCCAGTCTGCATAAGTAGAGTTGATTTTCCTATTCCTGGATCTCCTCCAACTAATACTAAAGAACTGTTAACAATCCCCCCTCCTAATACTCTATCTAACTCTGAATATGACGTAGAAATTCTTTTTTCTTCTTCAACGGCAATTTCCTTAAGTTTCATTATTTTGTTTGAGGTTATTCCTCTACTATTTTTTTTTGTTTTTTTCTCTTGTATTTCTTCAACAAAAGTATTCCAGCTGCTGCATCCAGGACATTTTCCCATCCACTTAGGAGATTCATATCCACATTCTTGACATACAAATTTTGTTTTTGTTTTTCCCAAAATATTTCCTCCTAATTATGACATGATAATATTTCTCCGTAAATCATAACATGATAATCGTGATCTTTATATTTGGATTTTACTTCTTTGTTTTTTATAAGTTCAGATTCCAAACTCTGTTTGTATAATATTTTACATTCATAATGTAAATCGCATTGTTCAAGTACTGGCGTTTTAATTTTTTCTCCAGGCTTTGTTTTTAGTTTATATTCTTCAAATTTATTTATATTTCTTCCAGATTTTGAACCACACTTAATTAACTCTTCTTTTAACTGTCCATTAAAGGGTAGACTAATTGCAAATTCGTCAGCTTCTTCAAGAATATCATAAGTATATCTTGAATATCTTACGGCGGCTATAAAAACCGGTTTGTTCCACATTATTCCTATAAAACCCCAACCTATAGTCATTAAGTTTTTTTCTTCATTGTTTGCTACAATTAAAAAAGCCCCGTCTCCACTTAATTGGTCCGTTACTTTATCTAAAAATTTGTTGTATTTTATATCCATAAGTACTCCTCTTTTTTTATTTTGTTTTTTATTATAACATTTTTATTATTTTTTTTTAATAAAATACTGTTATTAATTTGTTTTTTTTGGTATTATTGATGTAATAAATAGGAGGACAATCTTTTGAGTATTAAAAACAAAACTTATTTAATGGTTTCCATTTTAATTATTATAGTTCTTAATTTTTTTATGAGTATGTGGTTTTTGAACTACAACTATTTTTCAAGTTCATTATTTGTTCTAGTTAGTTTATTTGTTAATATTATTTTATTTGCTTTAGTATTATTTTTCTATATAAAAAAATTTTCTAAAGATAGTATTAACCAATTAAAGGAGCTTGTTAACTTATCAGAGGACCCTCTTATAATCTTAAAAGAAAATAAAATTAAAATAGCAAATGCTGAATTTTATAAATTACTTAATATAAAAGAAGACGAAGTTAATTTAGATAAAATATTTGATAATTATTTCCAATATGATATTGAAAATGCTGCAAAAGATAAAAAACCCATAGTTTTATCATCAAAAACTTTTTCTTATATTATTATGCCTTCCATTTTTATATTTAATGATTCTAGTTATATAAAAATACATATATATCCTCTAAAAGATTTAATTACATTTTTTAAGATAAGTGGTAATCCTTTTTTATCAAATGTATGTGATAACTTAGATTCGGGTATTCTTGTATTAGATGACAGCAGAAAAATTATATACACAAATATTAAGGCTAATGATTTATTTGGCTCTAGTGATACACAGAATATGAGTCTTGAAGAATTTATCCCATACAATAATCATAATCATTTACTGTTGAAAGAACTCCCTTCAATCTATAATGGTGACAGGTTTAGATCTAATAGTTACTGTAATCTCTATTTGAATGGTAGCATTAAAAATATAAAGTTTAGTATTTTCCCAATACTATTGGATTCAAATATTATTGGCATTTCAATTATTTTAAATGAGAAATCTTCTTATATCAAAGAGTTGGAGAAAAACACTATTTCATCCAACTTACAAGAAAATGCTGATTTTGGTATATATAAATACGATTACGAAAATAAATTAGTTCATCTATCAAAAGGGGCTTCTTTCCTTATGTTTAATGAGTTTAAAGATAAGACCATCAATATTGAAGATTTCTTCGACACTGTTAGTAAAAAAGATTTTATAGAAAACTATCATTCTTCAAATTTAATACATGATCCTTTTAATGAAAAATTTGAAAGTGAAGCTTCTTTAAATGTTTTATCTAAAAATAATACAAGACTGAAATTTTTTGGTATTATCGAAAACAAAAATAACTCTTCTTTTATTGGAGATTACGGATATATTTTTAATATTTCAAATTACTACGTTCCTGAATTCAAAGATAAAATTGCCCTGGCAACAGAAAGAATGTTAGATGAAGTCTTTATAGCCGACTTAAGTGGTGAAGTACTCTATTTTAACCGAAAAGCAAAGAGTACTTTTGGATTAGATAAATTTAATACGGGTAATCTTTCTATTTTTGATTTCCATAGAGATATAACAAATGATTGGTGGTACCACAAATTGATTCCAACATTATCAAAGAAGGATTCATGCTCTATAATACTCGATTTTAAAACCCCTAAAAAATATGTTCAGTTTAAATACTATATTATTGAAGTTAATAATAAACAATTGATTTATGTAGTGGGAAGAGATGTAACGGAAGATAGAGAATTTCAGAAAGAGTTAAAACTCATGTCAAATTACGACCAACTTACTATGATATTAAATCGACGAGGAATCTATGACAATATGTCTGTAATGTTTACAAAGGAATCCTTTGCTGTGGTAATTATTGATTTGGATAATTTTAAACCAGTTAATGATACCTTCGGTCACCTAGCAGGAGATCTTGTTATATCAACTTTAGCTAAAAGATTAGAAGCCTCTTCTCCCTCAGATTCATTGGTAGGTAGGCTGTCAGGGGACGAATTCATAGTTATTATACCTGAATATGGAAATTCAAAAAATTTAGAAAATATAATTATAAAAATTCACAAATCTATAACTCGTAAATATGTTATCTCCCAAGGAGTATGTACTATTGGAGCCAGTATTGGTATTTCTTTATATCCTGAGAATGGTCAAAGCAGAAATGAACTTTTTAGAAAGGCAGACGAGGCAATGTATTCAGTAAAAAAATCTGGAAAAAACGGGTATCTTATTTATAGTAATTTGCTTTAAAATTTTACCTCTATATGATATTATATCATAATAAAACTTGGGAGGTATTATGAAAAAAATAAATCTCTGTATAGATATTGATAGTACTATAACAAAGCCGGATTACTGGGTTGATTATTACAATAAACATTTTAATGCAAATTATATTTATTGCGATGATACTGTAGAAGAGTATTTGAAAAAAAATGATGTTGATTATAAAATTTTTGATAAATTCTATCATAAATATGCCGAAGAAATGCATAAAACAGCAGAAATAAGACCGGATGCGGTTAAAAACATAAAAAAATTAGAGAAGTTTTGCGACATATATTATGTTACTGCTAGAGAATCTCATATAGAACCTATAACTGTAGATTGGCTAAAAAAACATGGAGTTTATAATGATACTTATCATTTAGGTTCTTTTGATAAAACAGGAAAAGCCAAAGATTTAAATTGTGATATTTTTATTGAAGATAAGCTCAAAACATCAAAAGACCTTGTTAACGAAGGTATCAAGGTTTTACTTATTGACACAGGATTTAATAGATATGAAGAGCCTGATAGTATTAAAAGAGTTAAAGATTGGAATGAAATATACAACGAAATAAAAATATATTATAATCAAAATAAGTGATGAGCTATTCATCACTTATTTTGATTTTATTTTACATTATTCTTGTTTCTTATATAATTATGCTTCACATAAGGATTATTTGTATCTCTTTCATCAATTTCAAATTCCTTAAGATATTTAACCAAAGGAGTTAATTTTTTAAATCCATAATTTCTTGGATCAAAATCAGGTCTTTTCTTTGAAAGTAGACTTCCTACCTCTCCTAAAAATGCCCAACCGTTATCATCTGCTAAATTATCTACAGTAACAGATATTAATTTAATAACATCTTTTGGCACTTTAGTATAAGATTTGCTTGATTTTGAAACATGATTATTGCTTTTCTTAGCTTTGCTTTTTTCTTCTTTTTTATGATTGGATGGTCCAAGTATCTCAAAGTAAATGAACTTATCACATGCAACAATAAATGGATTAGGTGTCTTTTTTTCTCCTATTCCAAAAACTTTCATTCCTGCTTCTCTGAGTCTTATTGCAAGTCTTGTAAAGTCACTATCACTTGATACTAAGCAAAAACCATCAACTTTTCCTGAATACAAAATATCCATTGCATCAATTATCATAGCCGAGTCTGTAGCATTTTTACCAAATGTATAACTATATTGTTGTATCGGAGTTATAGCATTTTCAAGTAAGTTTTTTTTCCATCCTGATAAATTAGGTCTTGTCCAATCTCCATATATTCTTTTGAATGTAGGTGTTCCGTATAGAGCTATTTCTTCCATCATAGCTCCTACATCAGCATATGGAACATTGTCTGCATCTATTAACACAGCTAATCTCAAATCTTGTAATTCACTCATGTTATATCCTTTCGATTTTATTCTAAAATTATTATTTTTTCGCCTAAAAATTTAGGTTGTTTGTTTAATGCAATATCCATAACCATTTTAACCCTAGCCAGATATTCTCTTAATCTAGTTTTTAATCCGTACTTTAAACTAACATCCTTAGCATTAAAACCAACTGCTTGAATATCCTTAGACTTAGCTATAAAAATAGCTCTTTCATTGTGAAATTTTTGAGATATTATAGTGATATTTTTCTGTCCAAATATCTCTTTACTTCTAATTACAGAGTCTAATGTTCTAAATCCAGCATAGTCCAAAAATATATCTTCTGAATTCACTCCTTTCTCTATAAGGTCCTTCTGCATATTAAATGGTTCATTATATTCTTTAGTGCTGTTATCTCCACTAACTATTATATATTTTATTTTTTTATTATTATATAATTCTAATGCTGCCTCTATTCTATATTTATAATACAAGTTTTCTATTCCGCTAGATAAGTATTTGGATGTTCCTAAAAGTAAACCTACCTCATTTGAGGGAATTTCTTGAATACTGTCATATAGATAAGAATCAACTCTTGTTTCGATATAATAATTAAGTACAAAAATAAATATAATGATTAAAATAGGCAGATATACAAAAATTTTTATTAGTTTGTTTTTTGTCAAGAATTTCATTTAAACCTCTAGTGTTAAAATACTATAGCCAAACTTAAAGTTTGGCTATATCATTTCTAAATTGCATTTTTTCAAACT
>CAZNLP010000034.1:0-14921 GCA_964574015.1 uncultured Clostridia bacterium
ATTACCAGCAGAATTAATACGTTTTTTAATTGACTGTAAATCTTCCATTTATAAATCCAACTCCTCTTTAAGCTTTTTAGCTACTTTACTCAAAAATTCTTCTTTATCTTTATCTCCTAATTTTTCATCCTTAGTTAGCTTATCTCTAAAAGATTTATTATCTCTTATCATAGACCTTATAATTTTTTCTGCTTTTTTAATTTTTTCGAGAGGAACAAAGTCAAGTGTTCCTGAAGTAACAGCCAGTAAAATACCTATTTGCTCAGTAACTTCAATAGGTTCATATTGAGGTTGATTGAGCACTTCTCGAATTCTCTTTCCTCTTTCTAAGGTTTTCTTTGTACTTTCATCCATACGTGTTCCAAAACTTGAAAAAGCTTCTAATTCTTCAAATTGTGAGTAAGTAAGTTTAAGATCACTAGTAATTTGGCGATAAGTAGCAATTTGAGTTTTTCCTCCTACTCTAGAGACTGAGTCTCCTATCTTAACCGCAGGAAGATTTCCCTTTTGGTAAAGTTTAGGAGATAAATAAATTTGACCGTCTGTAATTGAAATTAAATTTGTTGGAATAAATGCAGATAAATTTTCCGCCTGAGTTTCAATAATTGGAAGGGCTGTAAGGCTACCACCACCATATTCTTCTTTAAGGTGAGTTGCTCTTTCCAATACTCTAGAATGTATATAGAAAATATCCCCTGGGTAGGCTTCTCTCCCTGGAGGTCTTTCCAAAAGAAGGGACAACTCTCTGTAAGATCTAGCATGTCTAGTTAAGTCGTCATATACTATCAGTACATCCTTTCCTTTTTCCATAAAATATTCGGCAAGAGAAGTAGCTGCATAAGGGGCTATAAATGTTACTCCTGGAGGTTCTTCTAAGCCTGCAACCATTACTATAGTATAATCCATAGCATCATTTTTCTTAAGGATATCAACTAACTTTGAGATTGAGGTTACCTGCTGTCCTATAGCACAATATATACAAATTACATTTTCTTTTTTCTGATTAATAATTGTGTCTATAGCTATAGCTGTTTTACCAGTTTGTCTATCTCCAAGAATCAATTCCCTCTGTCCTCTACCAATAGGAACTACTGAATCAACAACCTTTAGTCCTGTATGAAGAGGTTCATTTACAGGGGCACGATGCATAATAGAAGGAGCTGGTCTTTCTATAGGCAGCCTTTTTTCTTCTTCAATTGTTCCTAAATCATCAAGAGGTAATCCTAAAGGAGATATAACGCGGCCTAAAAAATCTTCTGAAACTGGAATATCAGCAACTTTAAAACTTCTTCTAACTCTATCGCCGGACTTTATATTTTCATATTCCCCTAGAATAACAACACCTATAGATTCAGGGTCTAAATTATATGCCATTCCCATAATATTGCCGGGAAATTCAATTAATTCTTGGTTTTTTACTGATCTTAGACCTTTTACTACAGCTATTCCATTATCAATAGATATAATTGTACCAGTTTCTTCTAAATCATTTTTCCCAAGTTCATCTTCGGCGAAGATATCAACTGCTTCTTTTAATAAATTCAGTTGCTGCTTTAGCATATAATTCCTCCTTTTCTAACCTGTTTTTTTGTCAAGAATTTTTTTTATGTTATCTTCTGCTTCCTTTAAGTAATTTTTAACATTTGTATGTACTGTTAAACTGTCTAATTGAAGTTCTAATCCTTTAATTAGACTTTCATCGATTTCGTATAAAATTTCAACAGAATCGTTAAATTGTTCTGAAATAGTTTCTTCAAATATATTTTTTTGTTTTTCTGATAAAGAATCAGAGCTACTTAAAATAATTTTTTTATCATTTGATTTTATTTCTTCTTGTAATTTTTCTTTTTCTAAGGATTTAATTTTTTTAATAAAAACATCAAATATTTGATCTGTCAAATCAGAATCTGAAATTTTATCTAAAATTTTAGAGGCTATATCTACAGAACTCTTACCGAGAATATTTCTTAATTCATTTAAAAAGTTCTCTTTTTCCTCATTAATTTCACTTATATAATTTTTTCGCTTTTCTTCTGCTTCTTTTTTGTAAGATTCTATTAGATTTTCTTTTTTTTCTTCTGCTTCTTTAATTGCTTCTTCCATTTTTTCTTCTTTTTTCTCTTCAAGTTCTTTTTTATTTTGTTTATATTGTTGAATTAACTCATCAGCTTCTTCTCTTTTTTTGGTGGCTTCTTCACGAATGTTGTCAATTCTTTCTTCTCTATCTTTCATAGCTTTAATTACAGGTTTATAGAAAAGCTTCTTAAGGATAAAAAGAAGAATAAAAAAGTTAACTATTTGAGCAATAATTTCAAACCAATTTATATTCATAAAATAACCTACCCTGTAACCAAGTTCCAAAATGGATTAGCAAATAAAAGAATCATCGAAACTACAAAACAATAAATTGCAGTTGATTCTATCATAGCTAAACCAACGAAGAGAGTTCTTGAAATTGTATTTGACTCATCCGGCTGCTGAGCTATAGAACTCAGAGCTTGAGCGACGGCCTTTCCTTCACCAAGTGCAGGTGCAATAGATCCGATTGCTATAGTGAATCCTGCGACAATAATAGACGTCATGCCAATAATACTTGTAGAATCCATAATTTTTTCCTCCTTTTTTTAAAATTAATTATTTTCTTGTTTTTTACTTTCTTCTTTTTTAGTAGCAGACCCAATATATACAATTGCTAAAATAGCAAAAATATAAGCTTGAATAACTCCAGTAAGAAGTCCTAACAACTGCATTACTACTGGAAAAAATATAGGAATGACTCCAAGTAGTATAGTTGCAATAATAGTTGCACTCATAACATTGCCATAAAGCCTTATAGCAAGAGACAATGTCCTAGAAAACTCGCTAATAATGTTGAAAGGCAGCATCAATACTGTAGGTTTGATATATTCCTTTAAATATCCTAAAAAACCCTGACTTGCTATCCCATAAACCGGCACTGCTAAAAAAACACAGATAGCAAGGGCTATTGTAGTATTTAGAGAGCCTGTTGGAGATATAAATCCTGGAACTACAGATAAGACATTTGCAGTTAAAATAAATATAAATAATGTTCCAACAAACAGGAGATATTTATCTGGATCCTGTCTACTAACTTCTTTAATTTGTTTTTTCATTACATTTACTAATGCTTCTAATATATTCTGACCTTTTGTTATATTAGGTCCTGGTTTTATATTTCGAGTTATTAAAAAAGATGTTACAGCTAAAACAATCATTGTAATCCAAGTAAAAACTAATGTAGCTGTAATAGTTACAAACTTCCATTGAAAATATACTATATCACTAGGGTCTAAATTCATACATTCACTCCTCACATACAGTTAATTTTTTAAGGTGACTTTTATGATGCAGATTTGTTTTTCACTGTAAAAATCATTACAATTTTTACTAAAACTACTCCTAATAGAATTGAGAGTATTTTTTTTATATCGTTACCAGCTATAAAGTAAATTCCAGCTAGGAGTATAGCCATTCTTACTAATGCACTAGTAATCATCAAAACCGCTGGATATTTGACCTCTGGAAGTTTATTAACACTCCAATAAAGTCCACCAAAAAATATAAATCCTAAAAAAATACCTCCTATAAATCCTAAAATCATACACTCTCTCCTTTTAATCACTTTCGCTTTTTTCTTTAATCCAGTGCCAAGCATTTAAACAACCTACAACAACTCCTAAAAAAAGGAGTGTTAATGTCCAGGAAAAATCCATCGGAAAATTTTTATCGAGATATACACCAAGTAGAATTCCTAGTAGAGTTGGGATACTTATGGCCCATCCAATTATACCAAATACACCAAGTCCGAACATGATGTCATCTTTTTCAGATTTAGCTTTTATTTTTTTCTTTACATCCGATTTTATTTTGTTTTGCATTTCTCTTTCTGGATCCGATTTTTTTTTATCCATATAAATACTTCCTTATATTTCTATTTCCATAAACCTTCTCTTTGTATCAGTCTCTAGTTTTATTAAAACTTCTCGTGCTTTTCTTTCCCTGTCATCTAAAGTTTTAAAATTTTTTAACATAGATTCATCAAGGCTTTCTAATGAATTACCTCTAATTGCTTTAAAAGAAGATACGTAAACAATATCGCCTTCTTTTACTAAAACTCCTTTATCTATAGCAAAATACTCTTCTTCATCATTTTTACTAAGAATAAGGATTCCAGGTTGTAATGTCCAGACTATATCAATATGTTTTGGTAAAATTTGAAATGATCCTTCTACTCCAGGAGCTGTGATCTTGTCCACTTCTTTATCCAGAATAGTTTCATAAGGTAGAGTCAATTTAATTCTCATCTTTACCAGTCCTTGTTCTTCTTTTTTCATCGGCTTCATCAATTGTACCAATCATATACAAATCGCTCTCGTCGTAATCCATATATTTATCATTTAATATATCCTCGCATCCTGCTAAGGTTTCTTCTAAATTTACAAGTTTTCCTTCCATACCTGTAAGATGTTCTGTCGTAAAAAAGGGCTGAGTTAGAAAACGCTCTAATCTTCTTGCTCGATAGACCACATTTCTATCTTCTTGAGATAATTCTTCCATACCCAACATAGCAATTATATCCTTTAGTTCCTCGTAATTTGCTAATGTTTTTTTGATTTCTCTTGCAATATTGAAATGTCTTTCTCCTACTACTGCCTTGTTTAACATAGTTGAAGAGGATTCTAATGGATTAATAGCTGGATATAATCCTTCACTAGCTCTTTTTCTTGACAAAACTACAGAAGCAGAAAGATGTGGAAAAGTATGGGTAGCAGATGGATCAGTGAAATCATCTGCTGGTACGTAAACTGCTTGTATAGAAGTTATAGAACCAGATTTAGTACTCGAAATTCGTTCTTCAAGACTTGATATTTCAGTTGCTAAAGTTGGTTGGTAACCTACTCTTGAGGGCATTTTACCCATTAGTCCTGAAACCTCCGAGCCGGCTTGTATAAACCTAAATATATTGTCAATTAACAACAATATGTCTTTACGCTCTTCATTTCTTAATTGTTCTGCCATAGTTAAAGCGGCATGTCCCACACGAAAACGAGCTCCCGGTGGTTCATTCATTTGTGCAAAAATTAATGCAGCATTTTTATAAACTCCTGCTTCTTTAACCTCTCTAAAAAGTTCCTCTGCTTCTCTTGATCTTTCTCCAATTCCACAAAATATACTGTATCCTTTGTTTTTCTTTGCTGTGTTATTTATTAATTCAGTAATAAGTACAGTTTTTCCAACTCCAGCACCACCAAATAAACCTGCTTTTCCACCTTTAGCAAGAGGGGTAAGCAAATCTATCATTTTAATACCTGTAAGAAAAATTTCATCGGAAGGTACTCTTTGGGAAAAAGGTACTGGTTTTTGATGTATCGATTTATAAGTAGTATCTTTATCTAATGGTTCATCACTATCTAATCTATTTCCAAAAACATCAAACATTTTTCCAAGAACAACTCTGCCTACAGGAACTTTTATATGGTCCCCGGTATCTATAACAGTGTCTCCCCTTGAGAGTCCTGAAGTAAATGTAAGAGCAATTGCCTTTATTGTAGTATCATTGATATAAGAACTGACTTCCAGTATTATTTCCTGATTTTCTCCGGTAATTAGTTTATTATTAATATTTGGCACATTATCATCAAAAATAACTTCAATGACACTTCCTCTTATTGATTTTATAATTCCTTTGTTTTTCTCCACCATATAAAAACTCCTAGATTTTTTATGTATTTGAAATAGACCTTCACTATTATCTTTACCCAAACTTAATTAAATTATAATGTGCTATTATATATAAAAAGCTCTTCTCTATTTGATTTAATTTTTAAACAAATCATAATAAGAAAAGAGCTTTCTTTTTCTTTATGTTTTTTTGTACTATTAATACCTTATAATAGTCTACTTATCTATTATTCCGCCACCTACTAAATAATCTCCTTTATAAAATACAAGCGATTGTCCTAAAGTTATTGCTCTAACAGGTTTTTCAAATAAAATTTTCAGGCTTTTACCATCTTTTTTTATAGTAATTTTTTCTTCTCTGTGAGAATATCTTACCTTAGCAGTAAACTCTTCTTTTTCTATATCTACATCAGGATTTAATATGTTGTATTCTCTAAGTATACATTCACTACTGTATAGATCTTCTTTCAGTCCTAAGGTTATATCTTTAGTCTCATAGTCTATTTCTATTACATAGTGGGGAGTTCCTAAGGCAATTCCTAATCCTTTTCTCTGTCCCACTGTATAGTTTTGAATACCTTTGTGTTTGCCGAGAATATTTCCTTTTTTGTCTATGAAGTTTCCTATGAGATCTTTTTCTATATAATCTTTTAAAAATTCTTGGTAGTTGTTGTCTTTTATAAAACATATATCCTGACTTTCACTTTTACTGTGAAAATCTATACCGGTTCTTGAAGCAATTTTTTTTGCTTCGTCTTTATTTTTAATATGTCCTATAGGTAAAAGTATATCTTTAATATTTTCATATTTAATATTATATAGATAATAGCTCTGATCTTTCATCTTATTTACAGATTTCTTTATATAATATTTCCCGTCTTTTTCTTCAATTCTGCCGTACTGTCCCGTAGCAATTTTACTTATACCTAAACTGTGGGCAGATTTCAAAAATTCATCGTATTTTATGTCTTTGTTGCATTTTACACAGGGATTTGGGGTTCTTCCTTTTCTATACTTGTTAACAAAATCATCAATTACTAAATCTTCGAATATATCCCTGTAATCAAAAACGTGATGCTCGATATTAAGTTTTTCACAAACTTTTTTAGCATCTTTGATTGTATCATCAATGTTTTCATTTTCTATTACTTTAAAGGTTCCACCTACTACATCATATCCTTTTTCAAGGAGTAAAACAGCAGCAGCGGTACTATCAATACCGCCGCTCATACCAAGTAAAACTTTTTCTTTTTTAGTGCTCGTCATGTGGATCCTCTGGCTTGTAGTTTTCTATTCCCTTGATTTTTCTACCGGTCTTTTGAGAATAGTCGTAAAGTGCCGACTTCACAGCTTGTTCAGCTAAAACCGAACAGTGAACTTTTGCCTTTGGTAGACCACCTAAAGCTTCTACTACTGCTTTATTTGTTAGTTCTACAGCTTTATCCACGCTTTTGCCTTTAATTAATTCTGTAGCCATACTTGATGAAGCTATGGCAGAGCCACATCCAAAGGTAAGGAATTTAACATCTTCAATAATATCCTCATCGTTGATTTTAAGATATATTTTCATTATATCTCCGCACTTTGCGTTTCCTACTTCTCCTACACCATCTGCATTTTCGATTTCTCCAACATTTCTTGGATTTTTAAAGTGATCCATTACTTGTTCTGTATACATGTTATTCCTCCCTTTTATTATAAAGTGGTGACATTTGTCTTAGTCTTTTAACCACTGTGATTACTTTTTCTACTGTATAATCTACCTCTTCTTCATTGTTGTATTCTGATAAACTTAATCTTAAAGATCCGTGAGCTATCTCATGAGGTAATCCTATAGCCATAAGTACATGAGACGGGTCTAGTGAACCCGATGTACATGCAGAGCCGCTTGAAGCAGAAATACCCTCCATATCAAGATATAGAAGAAGAGATTCTCCCTCAATATATCTAAATGAAAAGTTTACATTTCCCGGAAGTCTTTTTTCAGGATGACCGTTTAGTATACACTCCGGTACTTCACTACTTATTCTTTTAATTAATTTATCTCTTAAATTAGTTAATTTTTCTCTTTTTTTATCTAAATTTTGATATGCCAGATCTGCTGCAACTCCCAATCCAGAAATTCCCGGTACGTTTTCCGTTCCTGCTCTTAGTTTTTTCTCCTGAGCTCCTCCGTGAATTAGGTTGTGAATTCTAATACCTTTTTTGATATATAGAGCTCCAACTCCTTTAGGTCCGTGGATTTTATGAGCTGACAAGGATAACATATCTATATTCATATCTTTAACATCTATAGGCTCATTTCCTACTGCTTGTACAGCATCTGTATGAAAAATTATGTTGTTTTTCTTAGCAATTTCACCTATTTCTTTTATTGGTTGAATGGTTCCTATTTCATTGTTTGCAAACATAATACTAATTAAAACTGTATTGTCTTTAATTGATTCTTCAAGCTGTTTTAAATCAATTAGTCCATTTTCATCTACATCCAAATAGGTTACTTCTGCTCCTTTTTTTTCTAAATATTCACAGGTATGCAGTACTGCATGATGTTCAATTTTGGTAGTTATTATATGGTTTCCTTTTTTTTCATTGGCCGAAAGTATTCCTTTTAAAGCCCAGTTATCGGCTTCTGAACCCCCACCGGTGAAATATATTTCACCTGGGTTGCTGTTTATTAATCTTGCTACTTTTTCTCTTGAACTTTCTACAGCTTTTTTAGCAATTTGTCCGAAATTATAGATACTTGAAGGATTACCGTATAATTCTCCGTAGTATTCATTCATTTCTTTTATTACTTCATCTCTGACTCTCGTAGTTGCTGCATTATCTAAATATACTTTTCTCATTAATGAGCCTCCTTGTGTATTTCATTTCTTTTATGTATCATATCTTCTAAGGTCGTATTGTCGATAATATTATTGATACTTTTCTCAATATCCTCAAATATTATCCTTGTAACACAGGTGTTTTCTTTCCCGCAGTTTTCATTTTTTAAGCAATCAGAAGATGTGATGTCTCCTTCTAAAGATCTAAGTATCATGCCTACAGTGATATCTTTTGGTTCTTTGGCTAAAAGATATCCTCCCTGCTTTCCTCTCATTGTTTCTATATATCCTGATTTTTTTAATTTAGCCAGTAACTGCTCTAAATAGCTTTCAGGTATATTATATTTTTCTGAAATTGATTTCAAATTAATTGGTCCTTTTCCATAAAAAAAGGCTAACTCTAAAGAAGCCTTTAATCCATATCTGCCTTTTGTTGATAATAGCATAATATCCTCCTAATCCCGACTATATTTGTAGGGTATAAAAAGTATATAATACCCTACTAATTTTGTCAACATTAAAAGAAAAAAAAGATGAATCAATTTATATACAATTCATCTTCAAAATCTTCTAAAAGACCAAATTCATATTTCAATATTTTAATTTGATTTTCATACTCTACTATGTCTATTTCATCATTATCGAGCATATCGTCGAGAATTTTTTTGCCACCGTCGTAAAAGAATATTTCTTTACAAGGCCAGATTATATCTTTAGTATCTTCCTCATCTGATGTTTCTTCTACAGCAAGAGTAAACTCATCTATTAAACTATTATCTTTTGAACCCAAGATGTATAGTTTTTTAATATCGATATTTTTAGAATCAAAGTACTTTCTCAATCTGTTTTTTAAAATTAGTTGATCTTTTTTTATCTCGCACATTTCAATTTCATCTACACTGCCTAACATGCTGCTGTTGAAATATTCTAAAACTAAGGTATATGGTTTTTGAGTATTTAATTTATTAACGTCTTCTTCTATTTTTTTTAGTAATTCCTTTTCAAAAAGAAATTTTGAATTTATTTTTTTTATCATCTTTGCTCCTCTTTATCCAGGTTATTTAAGTATTCAAGATATTTTTTCATTTTTTTCTCATATCCGATGCTTCCTGGTTCGTAAAATTCTTTGTTGATACCTTCTGGTAGGTATCTTTGTTTTACATATCCGTATTTATAATCGTGGGGATATTTATATATGTTTTTATTTTTATCTTTGTTATTTTTATAGCTTTCATCTCTTAAGTAAGGTGGTACATTTATATTTGAATTTTCAGCCTTTGATATAGCTTTATTAATGCCTATGTATGAAGTATTGCTTTTAGGAGCACAGGCTAAGTATACTACAGCCTGACCCAGTATTATTCTTGCTTCAGGCATTCCGACTATATCTATAGCTTTAAAGGCATTGACAGCCACATCTAATGCTTGTGGATCTGCGTTGCCTATATCCTCAGATGAACAAATTATAATCCTTCTTGCTATAAACTTAGGATCTTCTCCGGCAATCAGCATCTTTGCTAAGTAAAACAAAGCTGCATCGGGATCAGAACCTCTCATACTCTTAATAAAAGCTGAAATATAGTCGTAGTGTTTGTCTCCATTTTTATCATAAAAGTTTGTATTTTTCTGTATGCTTTCCTTTGCTACATCTCTGCTTATATATACGATGCCTTCTTCATCTTTTTTTGTTGTCTGTACTGCTAGTTCTAATGCATTAAGTGCTTTTCTTGCATCACCGTTAGAGTAGTTTGACATAATTTCTAAAGCTTCATCATCTATATTTATGCTGTGCTTTCCCAAACCTTTTTCTTCGTTTTTTAAAGTGTATTCAAGAAGTTTTCTAATATTTGATGGAGTTAAACTTTTTAATTCAAATATAGTAGACCTTGAGAGTAAAGCGTTATTTACTTCAAAGTAAGGATTTTCAGTTGTAGCTCCTATAAGTATTATGGTTCCGTTTTCTACATAAGGAAGCAGTGCATCCTGCTGCAGTTTATTAAATCTATGTATTTCATCTATAAAGACTATAGTTTGTTTATTATACATAGATATGTCGTTTACTGCTTCATTGATGCACTCTTTTATATCCTTTACTCCTGAGGTTACTGCATTTAAAACTTTGAAGATTTTTTCAGTTTGTTCAGCAATTATTTTTCCTAAGGTTGTTTTTCCGCTACCTGTTGGCCCATGAAGGATTATCGAGCTTATCATGTCGGCCTCAATCATCCTTCTGAGCATTTTACCCTTGCTGATTATATGTTCCTGTCCAAAGAATTCTTCCAGTTTTTCAGGTCTCATTCTATCGGCAAGAGGTTTATTTTTATCTATAAAATTTTCGTAACTTCTATTGAAAAAACTATTTTTTTCCATTCTTATATTGTTTTATTATATTTTTCCGTTAGTAATTTTACTCTGTTTATTAAAGTTTCCTGATCTTGATTTTCTAAAATTGCATCGTTTATTATGTCTGCTATCTCAGACATATCATCTTCTTTAAGTCCCAGTGTAGTAACAGTAGGGGTTCCTACTCTTATACCACTTGTAACAAATGGACTTTCAGGATCTTCCGGTACTGTATTTTTATTTACTGTTATGTTGATTTCATCAAGTAGCGCTTCAGCTTTTTTACCTGTTATGTTTTTACTTCTAAGATCAAGAAGCATTAAGTGGGTATCTGTCCCTCCTGATACAACTCTAAAATCTCTTTTAGTAAATTCTTCAGATAATCTTTTTGCATTTTTTATTATTTGTTTTTGATATTCTTTAAAATCATCAGTTAAAGCTTCTTTAAATGAAACTGCTTTTGCAGCTATTATGTGCATTAAAGGTCCACCTTGAATCCCTGGGAAAATGGCTTTATCAATTTTTTTAGCATGTTCTTCTTTACATAAAATAGCTCCACCTCTTGGTCCTCTAAGGGTTTTATGAGTAGTAGTCGTAACTACATCTGCAAATTCTACAGGATTTGGATGAAGTCCAGCTGCTATTAATCCTGCAATATGAGCCATATCAACCATAAGTATTGCATCTACTTCGTCGGCTATTTCTCTAAATTTTTTAAAATCAATTGTTCTTGAATAAGCACTTGCTCCAGCTATAATCATTTTTGGTTTTTCTTTTAGAGCAATTTCTCTCAGTTTATCATAATCTATAGTTTCAGTTTCTTTATCTACTCCGTAAGGAATGATTTCATAGTGCTTACCGGACATATTAACAGGACTACCGTGAGTAAGGTGTCCACCTTCTGATAAGTTCATTCCCAAGATTTTATCTCCAGGATTTAAAAATGCGAAATATACTGCTATATTAGCATTTGAACCTGAGTGAGGTTGTACGTTGGCATGTTCTGCATTAAATAATTTTTTTAATCTCTCTATAGCAAGTATCTCTACTTCATCAACAAATTCACATCCACCGTAGTATCTTTTATTAGGGTATCCTTCTGCGTATTTGTTAGTAAGTTGGCTTCCCATAGCTTCTAAAACTGCATCGGATACTATATTTTCAGATGCTATCAGTTCTAAGTTCCTATCCTGTCTACCTATTTCTCTTTGAATCGAGTTATAAACTTCTTCATCTACTTTTTTTACATTTTCAAACATTGTAAACCTCCTATTTATTGAATTTAACAATTATATCAATTAACTCATCAATTGATTTTTCCGGATCATTTTCTTCCATTCTTTTTTTAATGCATTCTTTAGTATAGTCTTCTAAAATTATACCTCCAACACTGTTGAGGGCGGATCTGGCTGCTGTTATTTGAGTTAGAATGTCTCCGCAGAATTTACCATCTTCTATCATCTTTTCTATACCCTTTATTTGTCCTTCTATTCTTTTAAGTCTGTTTATAAGCTTTTTATTATCACTCATAGTTCACCTCGCTAAAGTTTTTTGATACTTTCGATGATTAACGTATCATTTAATAAAAATCTATCTATAAACTTCATTATGAAATGAGAAACTATCAAGGATAATAACCCTAGTAATCCTCCATAGGCTTCACTTAAGTTTAAAATATTTATTGCATAAACAATAGTTGCAATCATTATTACAAGAGGCAATCCGTAGGCTAAAACAGAGTAAAGCAGTACGTTTTTAGCTCTAGCGCTTAATTCTACAAATTCTCCTACTTTATATCCTTCGTTTTTTATTTCTACAATATGACCGTTGTCCTCACAGCTCCCACTGCAGGATTTACAGTTATCTCCACAGGATGAAGCTCTCGGTACTTTTATTAAGGCTTTCTCTTCTTTTATATCTACTACTTGGCCAATTTTTTTAATTTTAATCACTTCCTAATCACTTAAAGCTATCTTATTTATAACATATGATGATAATAAAAGTCCAGCTGTTCCAGGAACAAAAGATGTACTTCCTAATTTTCCATCAACTGTTTTTACAGGATCTTCTTTAGAATATACGACTGCTAAACTTTTTATGTCGAGTTTTCTAAGCTCTTTTCTCATCTTTTTAGCTAATGGGCAGTTGTAGGTTTTGTATATGTCATCTACAGTTACAAGCTCAGGATTTATTCTGTTTCCAGTCCCCATACAACTAATAATGTTAATGTTGTTAGCTTTGCAGTATTTGATGAGTGCTAATTTAGCTTTAACATCATCTACAGCATCTACAACAAAATCGTAATTAACATCAAAAAAATCACTTACATTATCTTCAGTCACTTTTTTATCTACAGCAATTATATTTGTATCTGGACAGTGTTTTTCAATGTTTTTCTTGAAAATTTCTGGTTTTTTACTACCGATACTTTCAAAGTTCGAATAAAGCTGTCTGTTTAAATTAGTAATATCATATGTGTCAAAATCTACAATGGTTAAAGTATCTATAAAATTTCTGGAAATAGATTCGGCTGCTGCACTACCGACTCCTCCTAATCCAAATACTATAACCTTTGATTTTCTTATGTTTATCATTTTTTCTTTATATATAAGTTCGGTTCTTTGATAAGAGTTATTTTTATTCAATTATTTTCAATCCTAACTCTTCCAACTGCTTTTCCTCAACATCTGTAGGTGCATCTGATAGTAGACATGTTGCTTTTTGAGTCTTAGGAAAAGCTATAACGTCTCTTATATTTTTAGAATCTGTTAATGTCATTATTAATCTATCCAACCCGTAGGCTATCCCTCCGTGAGGTGGCACGCCGTACTTGAAGGCTTCAAGTAAAAATCCAAACTTTCTGTTAGCTTCTTCTTCTGTAATTCCAAGAACATTAAACATTCTATTTTGAAGTTTAGAATTTGTTATTCTTATACTACCTCCACCAAGTTCTTCTCCATTTATTACTATGTCGTATGCTTTTGCTTTAACTGAAGCAGGATCTGATTCTAATTTATCCATGTCTTCGTCGGTAGGACTTGTAAATGGATGATGTTTTGCAGCATATCTATTTTCTTCTTCATCGTATTCTAAAAGTGGAAATTCTGTTATCCAAACCATTTCATAAGTATCTTTTTCAATTAAATCAAGCTCTTCAGCAATTTTCTTTCTTAATGCACCTAATGCATTATTTACATTATTGTTTTCATCAGCTACAACAAATACTATATCTTTTTCTTTTAAATTAAGATCTTTTTCTAAAGTGCTTAATTCTTCTTCGCTTAAAAATTTACTTATAGGAGATTCCAGTTTAGAATCTTCATATTTAAACCATGCTAAACCTTTAGCATTATATGTTTTGACAAATTTTTCAAGTTTTGATACTTTGTTTCTTGAAAATTCATCTGAAGCACCATCTACTACAATTCCTTTAACGGATCTGCCTTTTTTAGTGTTGTTTTTAAAAGCGTTAAATTTTGAATTCTTAAAAATTTCTGTTAAGTCTTTAAACTCAAATCCAAATCTAAGGTCAGGCTTATCTGAACCATATCTATTCATTGCATCTTCATAAGTCATTCTTCTAATTGGTGTTTTTACGTCGTAGTCTAAAACATCTTTGAAAATTCTTTTTATAAGCTTTTCATTTATATTTATAATATCCTCTTCATCAACAAAAGACATCTCTATGTCCAATTGAGTAAATTCAGGCTGTCTATTTGCTCTTAAATCTTCATCTCTGAAACATTTTGCTATCTGGTAATATCTGTCGTATCCTGAAACCATAAGAAGCTGTTTGAATATTTGCGGTGATTGAGGCAAGGCAAAAAATTTGCCTTTATTTGTTCTGCTTGGTACAAGGTAATCTCTTGCTCCTTCTGGAGTTGGTTTGTTTAATATAGGTGTTTCTATTTCTAAAAAACTGTTTTCTTCCATAAAGCTTCTTATAATATTTACAGTTTTACTTCTTATTTTTAAATTGCTTTGCATGTAAGGTTTTCTAAGCTCTAAGAACCTATTTTTTAATCTTAAATCTTCTGATATATCATC
>CAZNLP010000035.1:0-14855 GCA_964574015.1 uncultured Clostridia bacterium
AATATGACTGATTATATTATCGACTTAATAAATCAGGAGGTGTCCTATGAGGATATACGAATTATCAAAAATATTAAATGTACCGAGTAAGGAAATAATTAAAGTAGCAAGAGATGAATTCGAAATACAAGGATTAAAAAGTCATATGAGCTCTGTAAGCGAATTACAGGCGGCAAAAATACAAAAATATTATATTAAAGGTCGAGAAGCAGAGGAAGAAGAAAAAACAGAAAAAGAAACAAAGAAGAAAAGAACGAAAAAAGTACATCAAAAATCAGATAATATTCCTAAAAGACCAAAGAGAGACTTGTCAAAGAAAACAAAAGGGAAAAAAGGCGATTATAAAAGTAAAGATGATGACGAAGAAGTAACAGAATTCGAAATTGGTGAAAGAATAAGTGTTAAAGAAATTTCAGAGTTATTCAATGTTAGTTCAAATGAAATTATTAAAAAGTTGATGACATACGGAGTAATGGCTACTATAAATGAAGAAATAGATTTTGATACAGCTGTTATATTAGCTGAAGAATTCGATTATACAGTTATCAAAAAAGAAGAAGAAGATCAATTTGAAAATTTATTAGAACAACTAGAAATTGAAGATGACGAAGAATCTTTGAAGTTAAGACCACCTATTATAACAGTGATGGGTCATGTTGATCACGGTAAAACTTCACTATTGGATGCTATTAGAGATACACATACTGCAGACCAGGAAGCTGGTGGAATTACTCAACATATAGGTGCTTCAGTTATTGAAAAAGACGGTAGAAAAATGACTTTTATTGATACACCTGGACATGAAGCTTTTACAGAAATGCGTTCAAGAGGTGCTCAAGTAACTGATATAGCAATATTAGTAGTAGCTGCAGATGATGGTATTATGCCGCAGACAGAAGAAGCAATAAATCATGCTAAAGCAGCAGGAGTTCCAATTATAATAGCTATAAATAAAATAGATAAAAGTAATGCAAACCCTGAAAGAGTAAAGCAAGAACTTACTGAACACGGACTTGTACCTGAAGAATGGGGTGGAGATACTATCTGTGTTGAAGTTTCTGCACTTAAAAAATTAGGTATTAAAGAATTATTAGAAATGATACTTTTAGTAGCAGATATACAAGAAATTAAAGCAAACCCTAACAGAAAAGCAGTTGGAGTAATTATAGATGCGAAACTGGATAAAGGAAGAGGACCTGTTTCAACTGTATTAATAAAAAAAGGAACATTAAAAAAAGGTGAATTTGTTCTTGTAGGAGTTGCATATGGAAAAATAAGAACTATGGTAAATCATAAAGGAGAAAGAATAACTGAAGCTGGACCGTCGTATCCAGTTGAAATAACTGGTTTATCAGATGTACCTGAGGCTGGAGAAATATTGTATGCAGTGGAAGATGAAAAATTAGCTAAAGACTTAGCATCAGTAAAACAAATGCAGGTAAAAGAAGATGCAAATAAAAGAAAAGGAAAAGTATCTCTTGAAGATTTGTTTGATCAAATCAAAGATGGAGAAGTAAAAGACCTTAACATAGTTATTAAAGCTGATGTTAGAGGTTCTATAGAAGCAGTAAAACAATCCTTAGAAAAATTAAGCATTGAAGAAGTAAAAGTAAATATAATACACAGTGGAGTTGGTGGAATTAACGAAAATGACGTTATGCTGGCTTCTGCATCCAATGCTATAATAATAGGATTTAATGTTAGACCAACAAATCAAGCAATAGAATTATCAAAATCAGAAGAAGTAGAAATAAAAACATACAGAATAATATACAATGCAATAGAAGATATTGAAGCAGCTGTTAAAGGTATGCTGGATCCTGAATTCGAAGAGGTAATGCAGGGAAGAGCTGTTGTAAGAGATATTTTCAAAGTGCCTAATGCAGGAACAGTTGCAGGTATATATGTTCAACAGGGAACTATAAAAAGAAATTCTCAGATAAGACTATTAAGAGACAACGTTGTTGTACATGAAGGTGAAATTTCTTCACTAAAAAGATATAAAGACGATGTTAAAGAAGTAAATTCAGGTTATGAAGGTGGCCTAGGAATTCATAATTACAACGATGTAAAAACAGGAGATGTAATAGAAGCCTTTGTTATAAAAGAAGTAGAGAGAAAGTAAAGAAGAAGGTGAAAATCAATGAAGCAAAAAAGATTATACAGATTAACTGAAGAAATAAAAAGAGATTTAACTCTTATAATAAGAAAAAAACTAAATGACCCTAGAATTAGTGAACATGTTACAATATCACATGCAGAGCTTACGGAAGACATGAAATTTGCAAAGATATATATTTCATCTATAGAAAGTATGAAAAACAGAAATCAATATGCAGAAATTCTTAACAAGGCCAAGGGATTCCTTAGAACAGAGTTAAGCAAAGTGTTAAAAACAAGAACCACTCCCGAATTAAAGTTTTTTGTAGATGAAACTATAGAAAAGGGTGTAAGAATAAACAAAATATTAAATGATATAAAAAAATCAGAGGTAGAAAATGATTAATTCAAAAAATATAAAAAAAATGGATGAATTAATTAGAAGTTCAAATAATATAGCCATAGTAGCCCATGTTGATCCTGATGGGGACAGCATTGGGTCTATTATGTCTTTAAGAGAAATATTAATTTCAAAAAATAAGAACATAGATTTTTACGTAAATGGAGAGATACCTTTTAATTATAAATTTATGAAAGATGTAGAAAAAGGTTATAATTCAATAAATAAAGATGAATATGACCTCTTATTTGTATTAGATTCATCTGATATAGGTAGATTAGGAGATAAGCAACATTTGATAGAAATATCAAAGAATTCTATATGTATAGACCATCATAAAACTAATGAAGGTTTTTGCGATATAAACATCATAGAATCAGAATGCAGTTCTACAGGAGAAATTATATTTGAAGTTTTTAAAAAACTTGATTATAAAATCAACAAAATAGCTTCAGAAAATATATTTACAGCAATTATAACAGATACTGGAAAGTTTATATATGATAATGCAGATTTTAAAACCTTTGAAAATGTAAGCGAGTTATTAAAAAATAAAATAGATAAGCCAAGTATAATAAAGAACTTGTACAGTAATGAACCAAAAAATGTATTTAAGTTAAAATCAGAAGTTTTTAACACTACTGAATTTTTTTATGATGATAAAGTAGCTATATCAAAGTTATCTTTAGAAATGTTAGATTCTTATAATTTAGGATTAAAGGATATAGATGGTTTAGTTGAAAGACTTAGAGACATTGAAAATGTTGAAATCTCTATATTAATTAAAGAACTTGGGAAGGATAAATATAAAGTTAGTATGAGATCAATTGGTAATATTGATGTTTCTTTTTTATGTTCAATTTTCAATGGTGGTGGTCATAAGAATGCAGCAGGATTTAGTATTAAAGATATTACATATGAAGAATTAAAAAATAAGATTATAGAGGAAGTTTCAAAGTATGCAATATAATGGAGTTTTAAATGTTTTAAAACCAACTGGAATGACTTCACATGATGTAGTAAATAGAATAAGAAAAATAACCAGCCAGAAAAAAGTAGGGCATACAGGTACTTTAGATCCCGACGTTGCAGGGGTACTACCAATATGTTTAGGGAAAGGAACAAAAATCTCTAATTTTCTAATGGAAGGAAATAAAAAATATTTATGTAAATGCCATTTAGGTTTATTAACCGATACTTATGATATTTATGGGAAAGTTTTAAAAAAAGAGGATTTTTATACCAATATAAATAAAATAAAAAATGCTTTAGATATATTAAAAGATAAAAAAACTCAAAAACCGCCAATATACTCAGCTATAAAGCATAAAGGAAAAAAATTATATGAATATGCAAGAAAAAATCAAAAGATTGAAATAAAAGAGAAAAAAATAGAGATTTTATCTATAGAATTAATAAATTATACTGATAGTAAAATATATTTAAAAGCAGAAGTTTCTAAAGGCACATATATGAGATCCTTATGCTATGATTTAGGAAGATTATTAAATACTTATGGGACTATGGGTGATTTAATAAGAGTAGAATCTAAAGGGTTAAATATTCTTGATAGCTTTACTCTAGAAGAATTAGAAGAAAAATCATATCAGAACAAATTAAATAATTGTATAATTCCTATAGAAAAAGCTTTAAAATTACCATCTATAAAAATTAGTGCTGAAGATAGCAGGAAAATTCTTAATGGTATTTTTTTAGAATTAGAAACTGAACCAATTGAGGAACCATTCTATATATTTTCCGAAAAAAATTTATTAGGTTTTGGCGAATTTAGACAGGGAAAATTAAAAATGAAAAAAAGACTATGTTAGGTGAAATAATATGAGTGAAAAAATAGTAGCAGCAATAGGAAACTTTGATGGTGTTCATATTGGCCATGATAAAATAATAAAAAAATGTATTGATATAGGAAATAAAGAAAATCTATCTAAATATGTAATTACATTTGATTATGATGATGATTTTTTTAGTAAATTTGATAAAAAATCCCGCAAAATTTATGGTAAAATCGGAAAAGAAAAAATGCTAATGTATTACAACTTAGATGGCATTATCAATATTAAGCTTACTAAAGAAATATCAAACCTTGAAGCAGAAGATTTTGTAAAAAATTTTTTAGTGGATGCTAATAACGTTAATTACATAATAGCCGGATACAATTTTCACTTTGGATATAAGGCAAGAGGAGATAAGGATTTATTAAAAAAATTAGGTGAGAAATACAATTTTAAAGTTGCTATTATAGATGAAGTTCTTTATAAAAATAAAGATGTAAGCAGTACTTCAATTAGAAAGCTTATTGAATCTGGAAAAATTAAAAAAGCAAATAAGCTTTTAATTAATAACTATACTATCTTTCTTGAAGAACATGAGATTTTACATAAATCAAGCAATGAAATTTTAATAAAAAAAGGAAGCTTTGCATACCCTAAAGAAGGAATATATAAAATACAAGATAACAATGAAATACAAACATATAATGAAAATGGAGAGATTAGATTAATATTTAAAAAACCCTTTACAAATGGTGAAATAATCTTTAAGAAGTAAGTTTACAAAAAAAAATAAATATGTTAAAATACAATAGAAATTCTAGCATTTACTATGTTTGTCGACTCCTCAACGACTTGCAATGTAAATGGTGAATAAAATACATGGAGGTAATAAAAATGACTTTATCTAAAGAAAAGAAAACAGAAATAATTAATGAGTACAAAATGAATGGGAACGATACTGGATCACCAGAAGTACAGATAGCAATTCTAACTTATAGAATTAATTCGTTAAATGAACACTTAAAAGAAAACAAAAAAGACCATCATTCAAGAAGAGGTTTGTTGAGAATGGTTGGTAAAAGAAGAGGATTATTGAATTATCTTAAAAACAAAGACATAGAAAGATACAGAACATTAATTGAAAAACTTGGACTGAGGAAATAAATAGAGCGGCTTTGACCGCTCTCTTGTTTATAAAAGAGGAGGAAAAAATGGAAAAAATTTACAAATACGATTTAGCAGGTAAAGAACTTGAAGTGACTTTTGGGAAGGTAGCTGAACAAGCAAATGGTTCATGTTTAGTAAAATATGGTGATACTATAGTTTTAGTTACTGCTACTATGTCAAGTTCCCCAAGAGAAGGAATGAATTTCTTTCCTTTAAGCGTAGATTATGAAGAAAAATTATATTCAGTTGGTAAAATACCTGGAGGATTTATTAAAAGAGAAGGTAGACCAAGTGAAAAAGCAATATTAACATGTAGACTTATAGATAGACCTATAAGACCGCTTTTCCCTGAAGGAATGAGAAACGATGTTCAAATAATAATTAACGTACTATCTGTAGAGCAGGATTACTCTCCTGAAATAGCTGGAATGATTGGTTCTTCTTTAGCTTTAACTGTATCAGACATACCTTTTAATGGACCTACAGGCTCTGTTTCTGTTGGATATATTGATGGTGAATATATTATAAACCCAAATGTTGAAGAAAAGGAAAATTCAGAACTTGAATTGATTGTTTCTGGAACAGAAGAAGCTGTTATGATGGTTGAAGCTGGAGCTAACGAAGTAAGCGAAGATGTTATGTTAGAAGGAATCTTATATGCTCAAGAAGAAATTAAGAACATATGTAAATTTATTAAAGATATAAGAGAAGAAATAGGTAAAGAAAAAGCAGAATTAGAATATGCACTTCCTGATGAAGACATAAAAAAAGAAGTAATAGAAGAATTTTCCAGTAAATACAATGAAGCAAATAAAACAGAAGATGCTGATGAAAGAAGCGAAAAATTTGAAGAAATAGAAGAAGAAATAAAAGAAACTTACAAGGAAAAATATCCTGATAATGCAAGTGATATAGAGGACAGTATATATTCATTAAAAAAAGAATATGTTAGGAAAAATATTTTAGAGGAGAGTATTAGACCTGATAATAGAAAAACCGACGAAATCAGAAAAATAACTTCAGAAATAGGACTTTTACCAAGAGCACATGGTTCTGGCTTATTTACAAGAGGAAAAACTCAAGTTATGACTATAGCTACATTAGGAGTAACTAGAGATGAACAGATAATTGACGGAATAACAGAAGAAGAAAATAAAAGATATATGCATCATTATAATTTTCCTAGTTTTAGTGTTGGTGAAACAGGACCAATGAGAGGACCTGGAAGAAGAGAAATTGGACATGGAGCTCTTGCAGAAAAAGCTCTTAAACCTATGATTCCTTCAAGAGAAGAATTTCCTTATACGATTCGTTTAGTGTCAGAAGTTCTGAGTTCAAATGGATCTACTTCACAAGCAAGTGTATGTGGAAGCTCATTATCTTTAATGGATGCTGGTGTTCCAATTAAAAAACCTGTAGCTGGTATAGCAATGGGTTTGATGAAACAAGACGAAAATGTTAAAGTCCTTACTGATATTCAAGGTCTTGAAGACTTCCTTGGTGATATGGATTTTAAAGTTGCCGGAACAAAAGATGGAATAACAGCAATACAAATGGATATTAAAATAAATGGAATAAACAAAAGCATATTGAAAAAAGCTCTTGAACAAGCAAGAATTGGTCGTCTTTTTATACTAGACAAGATGAATGCTTGTATAGATAAACCTAAAGAAACATTATCAGAGTATGCACCAAAATTAATTACTATGCAAATTTCTCCAGATAAGATCAAAGATGTAATAGGTTCTGGTGGAAAAACCATTAATAGAATAATTGATGAAACTAACGTTAAAATCGATATTGAAGATGATGGAACTGTAATAATAGCTGCAGAAAATCAACAAGATGGTGAAAAAGCAAAAAGCATAATCGAAAGTATTATCAAAGATGTAGAAGTTGGAGATATTTATCTTGGAAAAGTTGTTAGAATTAAGCCTTTCGGTGCTTTTGTAGAAATAACAGATGGTAAGGATGGATTACTTCATATATCAAAAATATCAGAAAAAAGAATTAATAAAGTAGAAGATGTTTTAAGTGAAGGAGACGAAGTTCTTGTAAAAGTTATTGGTATTGACGATCAAGGAAGAGTAAGTCTTTCACGAAAAGCAGCTATCGACGAAAAAGAAAAAGAAGATGAGAATAATGATAAATAAATTTAGAATTACCAATTGGAGGACTTTATGATTCATAGTTTTACCCTAGAAAATGGATTAAGAGTTGTCTTTGAAAAAATAAGTTATGTTAAGTCGGTATCTATCGGAGTTTGGGTAGGTGCTGGTTCAACTTTTGAAAACGAGATAAATAATGGAGTTTCACACTTTATAGAACATATGATGTTCAAAGGTACTAAAAATAGAAAAGCAATAGAAATAGCTGAAGAAATTGACGGAATAGGTGGGCAAATAAATGCTTTTACTAGTAAAGAAAGTACCTGCTACTATTCAAAAGTAACAGCTGAAAAATTTGAAACATCAATGGATATACTTTCAGACATGATATTTAATTCTTTAATAACAGAAGAAGATATTAAAAAAGAAAAAAAAGTTATCGAAGAAGAGATAAAAATGTATGATGATTCTCCTGAAGAGTATGCCCATGATTTATTATCGAAAATTGCTTTTGAAAAAAAACCTTTATCGATGCCTATTTTAGGAGAAAAATCAACTTTAAAAAATATTGAAAGAAGACTTATAAAGGATTATATGACTGACAGATATACAGGACCTAATACAGTAATTTCAATTGTAGGTAATGTAGAATTAGAAGATGTAAAAAGATTATCGCAAAAATATTTTAAGTATTTTTCAAATAAAAACAGTTCGAGAGATAATGAAATTAAATATGAGTTTAAACGTAGAATTAAAGGTGTAAATAAAGATATTGAACAGCTTCACTTTTGCTTAGGAACTGAAGGGTTTGAAAGAGATAACAAGAAATACTATACTTTGAATATTTTAAATAATATACTTGGAGGTAGTATGAGTTCTAGACTATTTCAAAACATAAGAGAAAAACAAGGATTAGTCTACTCTATTTATTCTTTTAATTCCTGCTATAAAGAAACTGGGATTTTTGGTATATATTCAGCAATAAATACTGACTCAGTTGAAAAATCAACAAAGTTGATAAAGAAAGAGATTGAAAAAATAAAAAATGGTGATATTAAAAAAGAAGAATTTAATAGAGCAAAAGCTCAATTAAAAGGAAACTATATATTAAGCTTGGAAAATACATCAAGTAGAATGACAATACTTGGAAGAAGGGAACTTCTATATAATGAAACTATAACACCTGAGAGCATAATCAATAAAATTGAAGATGTTAAGTATGAAGATGTTATGAGTTCTATTAATTATATATTTGATTCTAATAAATACAATATAGCTTATATAGGAAATTTAAATAAATTTAATTACATAGATGATATAATAAAAGAATTTTAGGAGTGGTAAAATGAAGGTGAAAATTTTGAAAAAAAACAATTTTGAACTTCCTAACTATAAAACTGAAGGTTCTTCCGGAATTGATTTAAGATGTAACAGCGATTCTCCTATTATATTAAAGCCATTAGAAAGACAACTTATACCTACAGGTATATATATGGAAATACCAGTAGGTTACGAAGCTCAAGTGAGGGCTAGAAGTGGATTAGCTATTAAAAATGGCATAAGCCTCGTAAATGGGATAGGAACGATCGACAGTGATTATAGAGGAGAAATCAAGGTGATTTTAATCAATCTAAGCAATGAAGATTTTAAAATCAACAAAGGCGATAGAATAGCTCAAGTAGTTTTTCAAAAGGTAGAAAGAGCGGATTTAGTAGAAGTAGAAGAAATCAACGAAACAGAAAGAGGCGGTGGAGGCTTCGGGCACACTGGTGTTAAATAACCTATTTGATTATCAAATAGGTTTTATTTATGCTATGATTTGTTTTATACATTAATGTTTTATGATATAATTTAATAGTTAGAATTAACAGCATTTTAATCTATTTTGGAGGTTTACATTGGCTAAAAAGAAGAACACAAATAAAAAAAATATTAAAAAAAACGAAAAAATAAAATCTGAAATAATAGGTATTATTTTTATAGCAATAGGTACTATGCTTTTTTTAAGCCAAAAATATGAATCCGGTGTTGTAGGAAATTATATTAAACATATTTTAATTAACTTAACCGGTAATGCTTTTAATACTTTACCATACATTATGATTGCTTTAGGTGGATTTTATTTATTAGGCATGATTAATAAAGAAAGAAAAAACAAAAGTATAATTTTGTTCATTATATTTTTAAGTTATTTAGGATTAATATCTATATTACCAAAAAATTTGGTTGAAAACTTTAACGATTTTAAACAAATCTTAGAGACAACAGGAGAAAATACTAATGTGATTTTCACAGATGGTGGAGGTATATTAGGTGGATTATTATCTTATATATTATCTAAATTATTTGGGCATATGGGCACAATAGTAATACTAATAACTATTGTAATCATTAGTATAATTTCTGTAACTAAAAAAAGTATTTTAAATATGATTAAGAATTTTTTTATTTTTGTTTATAAAGTTATAAAAAGCATGTTTAAAGGTATTAGAAAAGCAGCTAAACAAAAAGAATCATCTGGAAAAAGTAAATCAAAAAAAACTAAAAAAAATATAAATAAAAAAGATAATAAAAATGAAAAGTATCCAATAAAGAATTATAATGAACCTATTAATGAAAACAGAGATAAAAAAAGGGACGTTTTAAACTTATCTGTTGATAAAAAAGAAAAAGAAAAATTAAAGACAGAAACAAAAAAAGAAAAAAAATCAAATGTAGAATCAGAACCTATTATTAAAATGGAAAAAACTAAAAAAACAAAATATAGACTTCCATCTACTAATTTACTTACTACTTTAAATAATGATAATAAAGGCAATGAGAAGAAAGAAATAATGGAAGGGGCGGAGATATTAATAGAAACTCTCAAAAATTTCGGTATAGATTGTAAACTTATACAGATTAATAGAGGGCCAAGAATTACCAGGTATGAATTACAACCAGCTCCGGGAGTAAAGGTAAGTAAAATTACTAATCTATCAAAAGATATAGCTTTAAGTTTAGCAAAGTCGGATCTTAGAATAGAAGCACCAATACCTGGAAAAGCAGCTGTTGGAATTGAAGTTCCAAACAAAAATATGTCTAATGTAACTTTAAAAGAAATACTGGAATCAGACGAATATGAAAATAACTACTACGATATTCCTTTTGCAATAGGAAAAGATATAGCCGGGCAAAATATTATTTCTGATATTTCTGGCATGCCTCATTTACTTATCGCTGGTGCGACTGGATCAGGGAAAAGTGTGTGTGTTAATTCTCTAATATTAAGTGTCTTATTCAAATTAACCCCGGATGATTTAAAAATGATATTAATAGATCCAAAGGTAGTAGAGTTAAATATATATAACGGCATACCACACTTACTGGTACCTGTTGTAACAGATGTGTCAAAGGCTGCACAAGCATTAAATTGGGCAGTTCAAGAAATGAGTAACAGATATGATTTATTCGCAAAGAAAAATGTAAGAGACATTGATTCATATAATAACAAAGAACAAGAGGATAAGTTACCTAAAATATTAATAGTAATAGATGAACTAGCCGATTTGATGGCTGCATCACCTAAGGAAGTAGAAGACAGTATAACGAGGTTAGCTCAACTGGCAAGGGCAGCGGGCATCCACTTGGTCATAGCTACTCAGAGACCATCTGTGGACGTTATAACAGGAACTATCAAAGCCAACATACCTACTAGAATAGCATTTTCTGTATCATCCTATGTTGATTCTAGAACAATACTAGATACAAGTGGAGCTGAAAAATTACTAGGTAAGGGTGATATGCTTTATTCTCCTGTAGGTTATTCTAAATTTATAAGAGTACAGGGTTCATTTGTCAGTGACGAAGATGTTAAAAAAGTTATAGAATTCTTAAAAGAAAACAATAACATCGAAAATAATGAAGATGAAGAAAGTCTTATTGAGATAGATTTAGAAAAAGAACCTGTAAATGAAAAATACGACGATTACATAAAGGATGCTGTTGAGTTAATACTTGATGAAGGTCAGGCTTCGGTATCATTGATGCAGCGAAAATTAAGCGTAGGATATGCTAGAGCAGCAAGAATAATAGATCAATTGGAAGAATTAGGTATAATAGAAGGTCATGTTGGTAGTAAGGCCAGAAATATAATTATGAATGAGAAAGAAATAAAAAATCTCGAAATATATAAATAGGGGGAAAAATGAATAAATTCCATATAATTACACTAGGATGTTCAAAAAATATAGTAGATTCTGAATTTATCAGCAGTAAACTAAAATCTAAAAATTTAATATATACAGACAATTTATATGATGCGGATATAGCTATAATAAACTCATGTACATTTATTGAAGATGCAAAAGAAGAATCTATAGATACTATTTTTGATATAGCTAATTTAAAAAAACAGGGAATCATAAAATATATTATTTTAACAGGATGCTTGTCTCAAAGGTACGAAGATGAGCTTGAAAAAGAAATACCAGAAATTGATTTGTTTTTGGGCACTACAAGTTTCAAGGATATTGACAAACATATTTTTTCTTTAACTAAAAATCATGTTACATCACCATATATTGAAAAAGCTATAGAAGAAAAAAGGGATTATATTGAAACATCTCATGTTGGTTATATGAAAATATCAGAAGGATGTAACAACAACTGTACTTACTGTATTATTCCAAAAATAAAAGGTAATTATAGAAGTAGAAAAATTGAAAGCTTAGTTGAAGAAGCCGAAGAAATGGCGGATAATGGAGTTAAAGAATTAATTCTTATTGCCCAAGATACAAGCTTATATGGCACAGATTTATACGGAAAAAAACAACTTCATATATTACTTGATAAACTAAGTAAAATTGAAGAAATTAAATGGATTAGAATTCATTACATGTATCCTGAGGGGATTTATAATGAATTAATAGAAGAAATAAAAAACAATTCTAAAGTACTAAATTATTTTGACATACCTCTTCAACATGTTAGCGACAAAGTACTTAAAAGAATGAATAGAAAAACTAGCAAAGAAAATATTGAAAGTTTAATTAATAAAATAAGAAAAGAAATTGAAAATCCTGTAATTAGAACAACCTTTATTGTTGGTTTTCCAGGAGAAACGGAAGAAGACTTTAAAGAACTTAAAGAATTTGTTGAAAAATTCAAGCTTGAGAGATTGGGAGTATTTCCATACTCAAGAGAAGAAAATACTCCTGCATATAATTTAGATGGTCAGGTAGAAAGAGATGTGAAGAATAAAAGAAAAGATGTGATTTTAGAAATTCAAAAGTCAATATCTACAAAGTTTTGTAGTAGTTTAGAGGATAAAAAGTTTAAAGTTATAATAGATGATATCGTAGATGAAGAAACATACATTGGCAGAACGTATATGGATTCTCCTGAAATTGATGGTGCGGTATATATTACTAGTAAGAAAGATTTGGAAATGGGACAGTTTGCAAATGTAGTAATTACTGATTCTATGGAATACGATTTGATTGGAGTTATAGAAAATGAATACGGCAAATAAATTAACTTTTTTAAGAATCATTATGATACCTGTTTTTATGTTTACAGTACTTTCTAATAATTTAGTTTTAAATAAAATTTCTTTGGTTATATTTATAGTTGCAGCTTTAACGGATACCCTAGATGGATATATAGCAAGAAATTACAATCAAATCACAAATTTAGGTAAATTTTTAGATCCTTTGGCTGATAAGTTATTAGTAATATCAGCTTTAATATGCTTTGTATATACAAATATATTAAGTCCCTGGATTGTAATCATAGTTATAGCTAGGGAACTTATGATTACAGGATTTAGAACTATAGCAGCAAAAGAAGGTATTGTTCTAGCGGCCAATATATTTGGTAAAATAAAAACGGTAATCCAAATGATAACAGTTATATACACAATTTTTATACATTCTCAAATCCTAAGTTATAACACTACATTATACTATTTATTATGGGGGCTCACAGCAGTAATAACAGTGTATTCAGGTTATAGATATATTTGGGATAATAAAAAAATTATTATAAAAAATTGACAAAGAAGAATATTTGTTCTATACTTAAAAGAACAGATGTTCTATTATGAAAGGTGGTTATTATGGAAAAAGAAAAAGCATTAGATATGGCTATAAGCCAGATCGAAAGACAGTATGGTAAAGGTTCTATTATGAAACTTGGAGAAGATACAAAGCTGGATATAGAAACAATATCTACAGGAGCATTAACACTTGACTTAGCCTTAGGGGTAGGAGGATTACCTAGAGGAAGAGTTGTTGAAATATATGGTCCAGAATCTTCTGGTAAGACAACTGTAGCTTTACATGCAATAGCAGAAGCACAGGCTAGTGGTGGTATTGCAGCATTTATTGATGCAGAACATGCTTTAGATCCTGGCTATGCAAAGAAGTTAGGAGTAAAAATTGATGAATTAATCCTATCTCAACCAGATACCGGAGAACAAGCTTTAGAAATAGCAGAAGCTTTAGTTAGAAGTGGTGCTGTTGATATAGTAGTTATAGATTCCGTTGCTGCGTTAGTTCCAAAAGCTGAACTTGAAGGAAATATGGGAGATGCTCATGTTGGACTTCAAGCAAGACTTATGTCACAAGCACTAAGAAAATTGTCGGGAGCTATAAAAAAATCAAATACTACTGCTATATTTATAAATCAATTAAGAGAAAAAGTAGGAGTTATGTTTGGAAATCCAGAAACGACCTCTGGTGGAAGAGCATTAAAGTTTTACTCTTCTGTAAGGTTAGACGTAAGAAGAATAGAAACATTAAAAGACAAAAACGAAATGATTGGGAACAGAACAAGAGTAAAGGTAGCAAAAAATAAAGTCGCACCACCTTTTAAAAAGGCTGAATTTGATATTATATATGGACAAGGCATATCAAACGAAGGATGCGTATTAGATTTAGGAGTAGAAGCAGAAATAGTTGATAAAGCCGGTGCCTGGTATTCATATGGTGATATAAGATTAGGACAAGGAAGAGATAATTCTAAAGAATTTCTAATTGAAAATAGAGAAGTAATGGAAGAAATTGAAGATAAATTAAGAAAAAAATATAATTTACAAGTAAGGAAAGAAAGGGTTAAAGATAATAAAAAAGAAGATAAGAAGAAATAAAAAGAAAGGATTTCCTTTCTTTTTTTTATATATCTTGACACAACTATCAAAAGATAATAAAATGATTAGTATAGTTTTTTAGTTAATTAGATTAATATGAAAGATATATTATATTTGAAACTTGAAAATTAAATACTCGGAGGTGACAAAATTTGATT
>CAZNLP010000036.1:0-14766 GCA_964574015.1 uncultured Clostridia bacterium
ATGATTTTAGAATACTTTGATTCCTGTAATTTGACAAAAAGAATAAATGATTATAGAATACTTTTTTAAGTTTTAGTTATAATTTTGTTAAAAATACTATATAATATTAATATAAATTAATGAGGTGAGAATATGAGTCAAAAAATACTAATAGTAGATGATGAACCTTTATTAGTAAAAGGTTTAAAATATGGACTTGAACAGGATGGCTATTCGACTGAAGTAGCCTATGACGGGAAGAAAGCATTAGAAATTCAAGAAAAAGAAAAATTTGATCTTATTATACTAGATTTAATGCTTCCGGAAATAGATGGATTAGAAGTCTGTCAAAAAATTAGAGAAAAATCAGATGTTCCTATAATAATGCTAACAGCAAAAGGTGAAGATATGAACAAAATCTTAGGATTAGAGTATGGGGCTGATGATTATATGACAAAACCCTTTAATATATTAGAATTAAAAGCAAGAATTAAAGCTATATTAAGAAGATCAACAAATAAAGAATCAAAATTAGGAGATCAAATAATATATGTAGATGACTTTATAATTAACACCCTGGGAAGAAAAGTTACAGTAAATGGAAAAGAAATTAATTTAACTGCAAAAGAATTCGATTTATTAATACTGCTTGCAACTAATCCGGGAAAAGTATTTACAAGAGAAGAACTTCTTGAAATAATTTGGGGATATGAATATTTTGGAGATTTAAGAACTGTAGATGTTCATATAAGAAGACTAAGAGAAAAAATAGAAAAGAATTCAGACAACTACGAGTATATCCTTACTAAGTGGGGAGTTGGATACTATTTTAGGAATAGAAATTAAAAAAAGATTTATTAGCTTTAGGTGGAAATTGCTTTCCACCTATTTAATTCTTATAGTAATACTTTTTTTTATTTTAACGAACATTATTACAGATTATTTGCTTCAGTGGCATATTGAGGATAAACAAGAGCAAGTTATACAGGATTCTGAAATAATAGCTGATGACATCAGCTATTATTTGAGTGTCTATGATTCATCTGTATATAAGACATATTTGAAAAGCATTGCAAATAAATACGGAGAAACGCTAAATTCAAGAATAATAATTTTAGACCAGGATAAAAGAGTTGTTGCAGATTCAAATGATGAATTTAATTTTGAAAGCTTAGATTTAATAGAAATAGAAGAATCTTTAAAAGGAAAAACCGGAACGGGTAATTACTATTTTAATGACATTGGCAATGTAATCTACACGGCCTTTCCAGTAGTTTTTGAAGATGAAATAAATGGAACAGTTTTTATTTCATCTTCAATTAACAGTTTATATGAAAATGTAAACGATTTAATTAATAGGCTAAAAATACTTATTTTGACAGTATCATTTTTGATAATCATAGGATTATACATATTGACGAATATTTTTCTTAAACCTATAAATAAATTTTTTCCTGCTATTGAAAGCATAAAAAAAGGGGAGTTAGGGAAAAAGGTAGAAATCAACACCAGAGATGAATTTCATCTTTTGGGAGAAGCTTTTAACAGCATGAGTATAAGACTTAACGAGGTAGATGAAGAACGAGAAGCATTCGTAGCTAATGTATCTCACGAACTAAAAACCCCGTTAGCATCTATAAAGCTACTTAGTGAAAATTTATTATTACAAGAACATGCAGAAGAAAAAATTTATAAGGAATTTTTAAAAGATATAAATGATGAAGTTGATAGACTCAACAATATAGTTAATGAACTTCTATCCCTTGTTGACTTAGATAAAAACAAACTAATCTTAAACTATCAAACAACTTATTTAAACTATATTTTAGAAAAAATAGTAGAACAGTTAAGACCTCTTGCAAAAGAAAAAAACATAAAATTAATACTAGAAGAAAAAGATAGAATACAATTAAAAATTGACAAGGACAAAATAAAGCAGGCAATTATAAATATAATACACAACGGTATCAAATATAGTGATAATGGTGGAAGAGTTAAAATATCTATATATTCTGAAAAAGATAATGCCGTAATAAAGGTTAGTGATAGTGGTTATGGAATACCTAAAGAAAGTATACCTTATATTTTTGATAGATTTTACAGAGTTGATAAAGCAAGATCTAGAAGGACCGGAGGAACAGGACTTGGATTATCAATATCAAAACAAATAATTAACATGCATCACGGCACAATAGAAGTTAAAAGTAGAGTAGGAAAAGGAACAACATTTTATATAAAAATTCCTTTAGATATTTAGGATGTGATGAAAATGAAAAAAATTATTTTAATAATCATTATAATTATATTGCTTTTTACCTTTTCTTCCTGTTCAGAAGACAATGAAGAAAGCAATGTAATGAAGATTATTCCGTATAATGAAGAAAAAAACCAAGAAGAAATAGTTCAAATTTATTTGCCAAATATAAATTTGTCATGCCTAATTACAGAATTAACGACAATAAAAGGTATAACAAAAGACACATATATAGAAAGATCAATCGAAAGAATGATTATGAGAAGTTTAGAATCAAAAAGCTTTATTGATATGAATATAATAAATATAATTAAATCAGACATTGTAGATGAAACTGTTTTTTTAACAATTGAATGGAAAGACAATGTATATATTAATGAAGAAGAAGAATGTCTAATATTATACTCATTAGTTAATACTGTTACTTCAATGGACGGAGTAGAATATGTGAAAATTATTAACGGGACAAAAGATTTTTTCTTTTCTAAATACAACATAAATGAAGCTCTTAGCCCAAGTAATACCATACTGTATAAAGATTATTTAAAACCTATAAATTCTGTAGATGAAAAGCTTAATTCTTTTTTTGATAATGCAAATATTTATTCAGACTCATCTGAAGAATCTATAAGTTTTATAGAAGAGAATCTTTCAGAATATATAGGATATAATATAAGGAATTATTATTATAATCAGTACAACACTTTACTTACTGTAACAATTGAAGCTACTTTTTACAATGAAAAATATAATAGGTCTGATGAAGTGCTGCACTTTCTTTTAGAATACAATAATGGGAAGTTCAGAATTAGAGAAATTTACTAATGATTTTGTCATTTTTTTGAAAAATCATATGCTTGTAATAGGATATTTACTATGTTATAATTTAAATTCCGAGGGAATAGATGAGTGCTGGTGTGCTTCCTGGTCTTCAAAACCAGTGTGGGGCATTAACAGTGTCCCGGGTGGGTTCGATTCCCACATATTCCCGCCAATTTATTTAATTTCTATGGGTGTAAAAGTTAGGAGTTTAGCTTTGAATAAAAATGTAATGGTTTGTGTAACACAACAAAAAACATGCAGCAAGTTAATTTATAAAGGTAATGATTTAATAGATAACGATAAAGACAATTTATACATAGTTCATATAATTAATAAAAAAGACAAGGTTTTATATGGAGACAATGATGGAGATGCTTTAGAATACTTATTTGACTTGGCTAAAAAAATGAATGCCGAACTAATAGTTCAAAGGTCAAATAATACCGAGAAACAAATTATAAATTTAGCAAAAAAATTAAATGCAACAGATATGGTTTTAGGTAAATCCAACAATAATAAAGAAAACAGTTTTCATAAAAGAATATCAAAAAATTTAAAAAACATAAATTTTGTGATTGAATGAGATGATTATAAATGTATCTAATAAGACAATTTTCATATTTAATAAGATTGTTAAAGGATTCAGAAGTAAAAATAAGAGATAAAATAATTATTTTGCTTATGATTTTATATATTTTTAGTCCTTTGGATTTAATACCAGCTCCTATATTTGGATTTAGTATAATCGATGACTTAATTGTGCTTATTTTTTTAATGGGTATATTAAATAAATTACTTATAAAATATGGTTATAAAGAAGAAAAAAAGGACTTTAAGGACGAAGATGTAGTTGATAATGTTGAGTATAAAATAGAAGACGATGACGAGAGGGATGAGTAAATTTTCATTCCTTTTTTTTATTTAAAAAGTTTATTTATTATGTTAAAATAAATATATGTCAAATAGAGAGGTATTGTATGATTGATTATGTAAATTATGAAGTTGAAAAGATAATGTACGAAAGTAATTATCAAAGAATCCTATTATGTAAGAATGAATCGGAAGATAGATTTTACAATAATATTGTATTAAGAAATAGATTGATAGAGTTAATAGATAAAAAAAATTATCCGGATAATTCGGATAATATAATAGCTATAGAAGAAACAGATGATAGATTATATATTTTTTCTAAATATACGGAAGATATAAAATTAACAGACTATTTAAGTAAAGATGACATCTCATATAAAAAAAGAGTAGAACTTACAGAAAAACTACTTAGAAAATTAAAAGAAGTTGAAGATTACTCAGATATACAAGCTGAAAGTATGATGAGTGAAGATAACATACTTATAGATTCAGAAAACAATATAATATTTAAAAATCTTCTTATTTTTGATCAGGATTACGATATAGAAGAAAGTAAAATTATGAAAAAAACCTCTAATTATATACATTTTATTTTTGCAGGTGAATTCATAAAAGACTTTCATATATCTGATGAAATACCGCCAGATATTAGAAAAATAATAAAAAGAGCAAATACAAAGGAATACAGCAGCATTGATGAACTAATAGAGTCTTTTAAAAAATCACCTACTTATTCATTAATTTTACCATTAGGGAAAATTATTAACACAGAAGAAGTAAAGGAAGAGGATGGTAAAAGAAGTAATATAGGGGAAAACAATGAGAAAAAAGAAGAGACATCAAAAAATAAAAAGTACTTAATACCAATCATATTGGCTATCATTATTATACCAATTATAATATTTTTGTTTTTTAATAAAGATAATAATATTGAAAATAAAAACTCAAATGAGAATAATTCAAATCCGGCCATATCAAACGAGCAAAATGAAAATAGTGAAGAAGAAAACAACACTAATAATGAAAATGTATTGCCTGAAACAATATTAGAATTTTTTAACGAAGAATTAATAAAATCTGAATCCGAAACATATGCAGAAATGGATTATTCTAAATTTTATGATGGTTACTACTCATTAAAGATAGAAAAAGATAATCAAGAAGAAGAAAAGTATCTATTTGCAATTGTAGACCTTAACTCTGAAGATTATAAATACCTAAAAAATAGGGAAATTGGAATATCTTCCAGATTTACTAGCGATAAAAACCTGGAAGGGGAAATGGTTATAGAATTAAGGAGTAATGGTGAAATTTCTAATATAACTGCTGAAAAACTAACATTAAAACCAGAAACTTGGATAATTAAACAAAAATCTTTAATCCTTGGAGAAAGCGATGAGATAAAACTCTTTTTTAGGTTTAAAGAACCGGGAAATGTCTGGATAGACTCAATAGAAATAGATGTTTTAAAATAACATCTATTTTTTTTTATAGATTGGAACAATTTCTAATAATAATCGTCTAAATAATTGTTAACTGGAGGTGTAGTATGGATAATGTTATTAACATGAAAAATATAACCAAAACTTATAAACTAGGGCAAATAAAAGTAGAAGCTTTAAAGGAAATAAATTTACAGGTAGAAAAAGGTGAATTTATTTCTATTATGGGACCCTCAGGGTCAGGGAAATCAACATTATTGAACTTAATAGGTTGTTTAGATAAGCCCAATGATGGATTGTATGAATTGGACGGCAATCGAGTTGAAAAACTTAATGATTACCAGCTATCAGAAATAAGAAACAACTTTTTAGGGTTTGTATTTCAAAGTTTTAATTTATTGAGTTCATTAAATGCTATAAAAAATGTAGAAATACCATTAATTTATAGGGGGATTAAAAAGAAACATAGAAAAATTTTATCAGAAGAAGCTCTTAAAGTTGTTGGACTTGGAGATAGGATGCACCACTTACCAAATCAACTATCTGGAGGACAGCAGCAAAGAGTTGCAATAGCAAGAGCTATTGTTGGAAAACCAGCGGTGATATTAGCAGATGAACCAACTGGAGCCTTAGATACAAAAACAGGTAGTGATATAATGGAAATATTTAAGAAGTTAAATAGAGAAAATAACATGACAATTGTACAGGTAACTCATGAAGAAGAAATAGCAAAGATAGGTAACAGAATTATACGTCTAATAGACGGACAAATTGTTAGTAATTAGGAGGAAAAAATGATAAAAAGAATTTTACCGATAATAGTAATTATAGCATTAGTGGTAGCAGGAGGCTACTATGCGATTTCTCAACTGATACCGGAAGATGAGAGTCAAGGAAGAAACGAAATTATTTATAGTACTAAACCGGTTACTAGAGGAGATATAAGTGTTGGAGTAGAAACATCAGGACAGTTAAATGCAGCTTACGGTGGTGGTATAAGAATACCAGAACCATCAGATCCGCAGCTTATGAGTATTTCATATGTAATTGAAGAATTTTTAGCAGAAGAAGGAGATAATCTTGCACAGGGAGATCCAGTTTTAAAACTGGCCTCTGCAGATTTGGATAATTTAATTGATGATTTAGAGAATCAACTTGAAGGAAAAAAAGAATATCTTGCTCAACTACTGGGCATAGATATATCAAAAGTTGACAGCGTTAATCCCTACGATGGGATTGTTATAAACGCTCCTATAAAAGGAAGAGTTACGGAACTAAATGCTTCTGAAGGAGAAGAACTTCAAAGTTTAATAGCCAGTATAGTAGACGACTCAGAAATAAAAATAAAATTTAAAGCAAATAAAACAGAATATACTAAATTATTTAAGGGACAGAGAGTTCTACTTAAATTCCCTTACTTTGATGGATATTATGAAGGCACTATAAGCAAACTTAATAGTAACGCAGTTCCTGACAATCCTGAAGAAGGAAATTATGGTCTCACATATGTACACTGGGGTGAAATAGAAGCACCAAATCCTGGATTAGTTCAAACAGGCATGATAGCAAGTGTTAATTTAGCAACAGATGAAGAGTCTTTTGAACCGGCATTTACACTTCAAAATATGTCAACAGTAGAAAGCTATAAAAGAGAAGAAAAAATATATAAAAATTCTATATCTTCTGAAGAACTTGTTGTTACTGATGTATTAGTAAATGAAAATGACTATGTTGAAGAAGGTCAATCAATAGTTAAACTAGCTGGTGCAGAAGTTAGAATGATTATACAAGAGAATTTAGATCAAATAAGAGAAGCTCAGAGAACTATAGATAAAGCCTACGAGTTAAAAGAAAATCTTGTAATAAAAGCGCCAATGGATGGAGTAGTTGCAGGCTTTTGGAGACAAAAAGGTGAAACAATAAGAGCAGGAGAATGGGTAGGAGATATATTTAATACTAATAATATGAGTGTTCATACTCAAGTCGATGATTTAGATGTAGTATATGTAAAACAGGATGCACCTGTTGAAGTTACTGTAGATGCACTTCCTGGAGAAGAATTTGAAGGAAAAGTATCTAGAGTTTCACAATCCGGACAGGATTCCAGTGGACTGATAAAATACTCCGTAATGATTGAAGTATCTGGTAGAGGAGACTTAAGACCTGGAATGATGGCAAAATGCTTTATAGATGCTGGAAGTTCTGAAGATACATTGCTCGTACCTATAGAAGCTGTATTTGAAGAAGAAGGACAATCAAAGGTAGAGATAATGAAAGAAGATAATGAAATCGAAGTTGTTAGAATTGAAACAGGATTAATGAATGATAGATATGTTGAAGTTCTTGAAGGATTAGAAGAAGGACAGGAAGTAATAACTGGAAGCAGCTCAGATTTGCTGCCTAGCCAAACAATTGAATCCGATGATACTATAATACCAAGCAACGATCAGCAGGAGTGATAATATGAATGAATATAAAGGAACTAAATCTTCTTTAGTTAGGTTTTATTTTACAGCAAAGATGGCTGTTAACGGCTTGACATCAAACATGCTTAGAACCTCACTTACAGTTCTTGGGATATTAATTGGAGTAGCTTCAGTTGTTAGTTTAATGGGTATTGGAGAAGGTGCAAGAAGAACGGTAGTTGAGCAGTTTGAAAGCTTAGGAAAAAATGTAATAATAATTGAATCAAAACAACCGGCTTTAAATTTTGAACCGGAAGAGTACTTAGAACTTATTGAAAGAGTAGATGGTTTAGAATATGCTACTTCAGTAGTTAGTACAAAAACGGACATTAGGTGGAGAAGAACAAGAGGAGAGCTAGAAATATTAGGAGTTAATGAGCAGTATCCTATTATTAGGGATCATAGTTTGGTAGATGGCAACTTTTTTTCATCACTGCATGTAAAGCAGCGATCACCTGTTGCAGTTTTAGGATATAATGTAGCAGTAACACTATTAAATGGAAGAAGTCCTGTAGGTCAGTCTATTACCGTAGATGGAATATCATATAGAATAATAGGAGTACTCTCTCAAAAAGGTGAGGGTAAGGGAGAAGGAATAGATGACAAAGTAATAATCCCATATACTTCAGCCTTAAAAATAAACGACATGAGAACAGTATCTGAAATATGGGGTAAATCAGAAACCCCTGAAAAAGCAGCTCTTTCAATAGTACAATTAGGTAGAATATATAAGAGACAATTGGGTATCTATGATAAAGATACCGATGATGGGCAGAAAGATGGAGGAGGAGAAGTCCCAGATATGCCTGTAGAAGAATCTATTAAAGAAGAAGGAAGACCTCCTCAACAAAATAATGATAATAACAACATATTTGATACTTCTGAAGATTTAATAACTGTAACAAGCTTAAATCAGCTCGTAAGAGAAGCAGATAATGCAAATCGAGTAATGACACTTTTATTAGGTGGTATAGCTGCAGTATCGCTGCTAGTTGGAGGATTAGGAATCATGAATATAATGCTGGTAGCTGTTAGCGAGAGAACCTCTGAAATAGGTGTAAGAAGAGCATTAGGAGCGAAAAAATACGACTTGCTATTGCAGTTTATGTTAGAAGCATTGTATGTGAGTATAATTGGGTGTATCATAGGAATAGCTGTAGGTATATATATAATAAACCTATTTAACAGAAATGGATTAGATGCAGTAGTAAGTATGCAGGCTGTTAAAATATCAAGTGTTGTAGCATTAACTTCAGGATTATTGTTTGGAGTTTATCCAGCATATACAGCATCAAGTTTACCGCCTGTAGAAGCCTTAAATCGTAAATAAAATTATAAAAGTAAAGAAATATTTATCATTTCTTTACTTTTTAAATTTAATTATATACAATTACTATAATTAAAAGTTTAAGGAGAGTTAATATGTATAAAAAAAGAAGAGAAGAAATTTTAAGTAGTATAAAAAACAATTCTTTAGTTGTAATTTTTTCGGGAAAAGCTCCTAGAAAATCTGAAGATAATTATTATAAATTTGATTCAACAAGAAACTTCTTTTATCTAACAGGTATAAACCGAGAAAACTTCATATACTTATATGAAAAAACAGATAAAAATGAAGAAACATTATTTATAGAGAAGCCAAATGAAAAATTAGAAAAATGGATAGGTAAATTTTTAAAAGAAGAAGAAGCAAAAGAGATTTCAAATATTAAAAATATAAAGTACAGAGAAGATTTTAAGGATTATTTCTCAAAGTTGATGAAAGACAAAAATATTGAAAACATATATTTAGATATAAAAACTTGGGACTTAGAAGAACCATTAAGATTATCTCAAAACTTTTCAAAATTAATTGTTGAAAAATATCCACATATAAAAATTAACAATATAAATAATCTTATTCAAGAAAAACGACTTATAAAAAATGAAAAAGAAATAGAGCTTACACAAAAGGCAATCAATATAACAAAAGAAGCAATTGAAAATATGTTGAAATATTCAAAACCTAATGTATTTGAATATGAGTTAGTAGCATATTATGATTTTATTTTAGGATTAAATGGAGTGGCAACTTCCTTTGATACAATAGCTGCATCCGGAGAAAACGGTGTGATACTTCACTATATAGACAATAATGATATCGCAAAAGACGGAGAATTAGTTTTATGCGATTTGGGAGTTAAGTATAAAGAATATAATTCTGATATAACAAGGACCTTCCCTGTTAATGGAAAATTCACTAAAAGACAAAAAGAAGTTTATGAAGTAGTACTTGCTACAAATAAAAAAATTATAAATTCGTCAAAACCAGGAAAAACACTGACGGAACTAAATGACATAGCAAAACAAGAACTGTATAAAGGATGTAAAAAATTAGGTTTGATAAAAAATGAAGAAGAACTTCAAAAGTATTATTATCATAGTGTATCACATTTTCTGGGCTTAGATGTTCATGATGTAGGGGGAAAAGATACTGTATTAAAAGAAGGTATGTTGATTACCGTAGAACCAGGATTATACATAGAAGAAGAAAAAATAGGTATCAGAATAGAAGATAACATATTAATCACACAAAAAGGCGCGCAAAACATGTCAAAGGATATCATTAAAGAAGTTAAAGATATAGAGAATTTTATGAGAGATTAAGGATGGAGTATAGTGACATTCAAAAAAGAATTTAAAAATATAATTAAAAGTTCTGAAAACCAAGAACTTGCAATTAAACATTCAATATACTATTTATATAAAAAAGTAAATAAAGATAACAGTACAAATGAACTATTCAAAGATTATAAAAACTTTTATATTGAAAAGTTTAAGAAAATGGACATTCTATTAGATAAAATTCTAATAAAATATGGTGATGAAATAAAAAACAAACAACCGGGAGAATTATACGAGGATATTACAACGAGTAAAATGAAAAAAAATATGGGTCAAGTATATACTCCTCAAAAAACAATCAATAAAATGATTGAATTATCGGAACTGGAGAATAAAAATATCGATGATAGTTTTAAAATTATCGATATTTCTTGCGGTTCCGGATATTTTTTAATTAAAATAATTAAAATTTTAAAAAATATAGGAATTACTACTAATAGTATTATAAAAAACAACATATATGGAGTAGATAAAGATATATTTTCAGTTTTTTTAACTAAATTATCTATCATTAATGAGTACAGTGAAGTAAATTATAAAGATTTAAATATTTTTAACGATGATATTTTGTTTATTGAGAATACTGAATTAAGAAAACTTAAATTTGATCTAATAATAGGAAATCCACCGTACATAGGACATAAAAACATAACTAAAGAGTATAAGAAAAAATTATACAGTAATTATAAAACCTTTACTAATAAAGCTGATATATCTTTTTGTTTTTTTGAAAAAGCAGATGAAATAATAAAAAATAATGGTATAGTTACACTGATAACTTCAAGATACTTTTTAGAAGGAGACAATGCATATCAGATTAGAAAATTTCTAAACAGCAAATTTCAAATTAATGAAATGATAGACTACAACGGGTATAAACTATTTAAAAATGCTAATATAAGTCCGTTGATTATAAAATTAACTAAAAATGCTTCTAAAGAAGATATAAGGTATTCATATAAAACAAAGAATGAATTTTCCTTAATTTCTTTTAATCAAAACAAATTATGTAATAAAAAATGGATAATTAAACCCCAAGAAGAGTTGAACCTATTACGAAAGTTATATAAAGAAAGCAATAATCTAATAGATGAGTACGTAGAATTTAAACAGGGAATCATAACTGGTTACGACAAAGCTTTTGTTTTGGATAAGGAAGAAGCTGAAAATTACAACATTGAAAAGGAACTTTTGAAGAATTGGATAAAAAACAGTGATATAAAAGATGAAGAAATAAAAAAAAGTAGTAAGAAATTAATATATCTTAAAGATATTGAAATTAACAATTTTCCAAATACATATAACCATATTATACAATACAAAAATAAACTTGAAAAAAGAAGAGAATGTAAAAAAGGCATAATTAAATGGTATGAAATTCAATGGCCTAGAGAGAAAGATATTTTTGAAAAAAATAAGATTGTATTTCCTTATAAAGCTAGCAAACCTAAATTTATATTAGATAAAAATAAAAACTACTGCAGTGCAGATATTTACATAGCTGTTAAAAAAGACTCGGATCTAAGCTACGATTTATTAGAAAAGTACTTTAATTCTAAAATATTTAACTTTATATGCAGAATGGAATTAAAAAAGGTTGGAGAAGGGTTATTTGAATTTTATCCTTACTCATTGAAAAGATTACCGATTATTAATAAAAATTATTTAATAGATATTGACTTAAATGGGTATAAATACTATGAAAACTATCTTTATAAAATTCTTAATTTAACAAAAAATGAAATTAAAATTATAAATAGACATTTTTGGAGGAGTTCATAATGATAAAAAAAATATTAATATTTCTATTAATATTAACTATATTTACAACAAATGTTTTTGCTGCAACTATATATTTTGATATACAGGAGCATTGGGCTAGAGATGATATTTACTGGGCAACTAATGAAGCAAACATCTTTAAAGGATATGAAGATTACACATTCAAGCCGGAAAGAAATATTACGAGAGCAGAGTTTATAACTGTACTGTACAGGTCTGCTGTAAATCAAAAAATCTTTAATAACGACTTTACTGGAGAACTTGATTACAGTGATATAAATATGAATCACTGGGCTTATTCTTATGTTTTATCATTTAACAATAATTTAAAACAAATTGAAAACAAAAGCATAAAAAGTATTTTTAATGAAGATAAATTTTATCCAAATAGACCAATAACAAGACAAGAAGCTGCAAGAATAGTAGCTATAATATCAACAGAACCTTTAGAAGAGAAAAAGTTTAACTTTACTGACTTAAGTCAAAACTATAAATATATTGAAGAAATAAATAAATTGTACAGTAATAATATAATTATAGGTTACAACAACAGAACCTTTAGACCAGAAGAAAACATTACAAGAGCAGAATCTGCAAAATTAACAAAGAATATTTACGAAGATATATTCTTTAGGAAAAATATTTTTTTAAAAAATGTAAAATACATAAGAAATTATGAAACATATTTTCCTTTATTTAAAAACTATGACTATAGTGAAAATACTTCGGAAGACGATAGTTATATAAAGGCAGTTAGTACCTTGGAATATTTAAATTTTGGAGGATATATTTATCCAGGAGATGAACATTTATACGATATAGAGCCTGTAAAGACTTTATCTAAACTACATAACAATGAATACGACAATATAATAGGCACCAAATACTACATACTAAAATATGGAAAATTAGATAAAGAAAGCAAGGTAAAATTCACAGAAACACTCCTGCAGCAGCTTTATAGGAACGAAGAATTAAATCATAAAAACAAAATGCTGATTCTTCAATCAATTTTCGAATACAACAAAGATCCATTATTATACAGTATCATAATTGACAGTTTGATAGAGGTAGCAGATAATATCGTAGATAAGTTTGATTTATATTTTCTAAAGATCGAATATTTAATTGATAAAGAAAAAGAAGAAATATTAGAAGAAAATCAACATAATAATTTAAAAAACATTATTAACTATTTGGAAAATAAAAACCAAGAATTAGATGAAGAAGACATAATAGAAATAAATAGCTTGAAAAAAGATGAAAAGTTTAATATAATTCTATACTATAAATTAAATAGTAGTTTAATAGATTATCATAATAATAATTACGAAGAAGGATATGAAAAATTATATCAGACATATTCATTTTTAAAAGAATCAGAAGCATATGGAAATTTGTTGCTACAAAATGAAAAAAGCATTATAGGTGCATTAAAGAATTTTAAATCAAAGTATTAAATGCCTATAAAATTAAAGACTATAAAAATAAACAGTACTTTAGTACTGTTTATTTAATGGAAAAAATAAGGTGGTAAAATGAAAGAAAAAATTATTAACATTGCTGTAATAGCACATGTAGATGCAGGAAAATCAACTCTAGTAGATGCATTTTTATCTCAAAGTGGAGTTTTTAGAGAAAACGAAGAAGTAGTAGATTGTATTATGGACAGTAACGACTTAGAAAGAGAAAGAGGAATTACTATATATTCCAAAAACTGTTCTATAATGTATAAAGGTATAAAAATAAACGTTATTGATACTCCTGGACATGCCGACTTTTCATCAGAAGTAGAAAGGGTCATAAAATCAGTTGATACAGTTATACTTTTAGTAGATTCAAGTGAAGGTCCAATGCCTCAAACGAGATTTGTTTTGCAAAAATCATTAGAAATGGGATTAAAGCCTATTTTATTAGTAAACAAAGTGGACAAAAAAGATGAAAGGGCTGAAGAAGTAGTTAATATGGTATTTGATATGTTCATTGACCTTGATGCTACAGAAGAACAGTTGCACTTTCCTATTCTATACGGGATAGCTAAGGAAGGCATAGTCATGAAAAACATGGATGATGAAAGTGAAGATATTACACCATTGATAGATACTATTGTAGAACATACAGGTGTATATCCTGATTTAGACGAAGAAGATCTTCAACTTCAAATCTTTGATTTAGCTTACGATGATTATATTGGCAGACTAGGTATAGGTAGAATATACAAAGGAACTATAGAAAAAGGACAAAACATTTCAATTTTTAAAAGAAATGGTGAAATTAAAGATGAGAAAATTTCACAAATTTTTACATATAAAGGTTTACAAAGAACGCCTGTAGATGTAGCAACCTCTGGAGATATAGTTATAATATCAGGAATACCTCATATATCTATAGGAGAAACAATTGGAGTAAAAAATAAAATTGATAAAATGAAAATGATAAAAATAGAAGAACCAACACTATCTATGAATTTTATGGTAAATAAATC
>CAZNLP010000037.1:0-14741 GCA_964574015.1 uncultured Clostridia bacterium
TGAAAGAATCCAATATTTTTCCATTGAAATAACTTTTGAATATTATATTTGCTTTGTTTGTTGTATTAATGATTTTATTTGCTTTATCTTTTTCAAAATATGCTTTAGTAAATCTTTTACATCTTGCAATTAAGTCATCTTTTTCAATAAGCATATATATTGATATAATAAAACTGGTAAATCCTGACAATATTCCTCCTCCAAAGTTTCTTACAAATCCTGCAATATATTCAGATATAAATCTAAGACCATCCATAAGCTGTTGAGATAGTTCACTATTAAGTTCTCCTGTAGAGTCTGTAATATATTCTATTACATCTGACACTATCTTACTTTCAGAGCTAACTTGTAAATTTTCAAGTACATTATTAAAATCCAGATTCCCATTAATCACAAAATTAAAAACACTATTAAAATTCTGAATTACTATAGGTGCTAAAAAGGAGACAAGTAAAGATACTAAGCTTATAATTACTAAATAAGTAATTAATATGCTGAAATTTCTACTTAGTTTTATTCTTATATCCAAAAATTTAACTATTGAATCCAATATATATGCAATTGAAAATGCAATAATTACAGGTTTTGCAATAGAAACTAATGTATTTGCAGCATTGTTTCTAAAAAATAAAAATCCTATGAAAATTGCTATAATTATTAAAGGTATATACTTTTTTATTATGCTTTTAGAAGCTTTATCCATATTTAACCTACCACCCTATTTTATGTAAAGTTTTATTCAACTATCTGTTTTTCTTCTTCTTAATGTTTTTCTTTTTGTATTATATAAAACTTTATCACTTTTTGAATACACCGATTCTATATCATCTCCATCTTCCGGGTATTTTGCGATCCCACATGAAAATCCACAGCTTAGATTCCTGTGATTCTTGATATTTAGTCCTTCTTTTTTGCATATATTATGAAGAGTTTTTAACTCTTTTTCTACTTGTGTTTTGTTTTTTTCTTCAAAGACTAATGCAAATTCATCACCACCTAATCTAACGGCTTCGCATGATGTTTCTGATTTTTTCAATTTATCTGCAAAAGATTTTAAAGCCTCATCCCCAACTAAATGACCGTAAGTGTCATTAATCTCCTTGAAGTTATTCAAATCTATCTGAACTAGATAGAAAGGTTCTTTCTCATCTATTTTTTTATTAAGATATTTATACAATATATTTCTATTTCCTAATCCTGTTAAAAAATCGTGAGTTGATAAATATTTAATCTCATCTATCATTTTAAATCTTTCTATAATTAACTCTACCTCTTTAGCTAAATAATTCATAATTACCTTGTGAAATTCTGAAAAAGGAGCTAGTTTAGTACTATCTATATTGATAGCCCCATATCTTTTACCCTCTATAAATAAGGGGGCACTGATGTTTGATCTTATTAATTCTCCTTTATCTGTATAAATTTCATTTATATGCTTATGTTTATTATTAACTATAGAAAGCAAATCCTGTATAATTACCGTTGATTCATAATTTCCTTTACTTGCTACAAAGTGGTATGTCTCTTCAGGTTTTATTTTAACTTCTTTAGTTTTATCATCAAATCCTATAATTACTTGAGGAGTCATAAAACCGGTTTCTTCATCTAAAATCAGTATAGATCCACTTTTTGAGATCTCAATTATATCCATAACATTTATAAGTATTTTTTCAAGAAGTTCATTTATATCATCATACTCTACTACTTTCTGAGAAATTTCCAATAAAAAATCCTTGGTTTCATTAATTTTTATTATTTCTTTTTTCTCATTATATATATTATCTATCCTGAGTGTTCCAATAGCTGTATTATCTTCTATTTCCCATTTGATTTTTATTAGTTCTTCATGGAAATAAAAAACATCAAAATATTCTCCCTCACAGTTATTTTCACATATAAAAAATTTATCTTTTAAAATGATTTTAAGTTTTTCTTCTAATTCCTTTTTAAAATCATTGTTTATTATTTTTTTTATGTTTTTTACAGTTATATCATTATTAGTTCTATCGTAGATAAATACAGCCATCTCTTCAATTTCTAATATTTTGCTTAATTCTATCATATCTTCACCCCAGATTTTAGATATTAATATATTACCATTACGGGTTTGCTTTTTCAATAAAAATACACCTGATGTATATTTTTAAATTAAACAACAGGTGTGTTTTTGTAAATTTATTTAACTACTATATTATAGATTCGACCAGGGACATATATTTCTTTTACAACCTTTTTACCTTCTGTAAATTCTATAATACTTTCGTCTTGATAGACTTTTTCTTTTACTTTTTCCTGTTTTTCATCTTTTCCAATTTCTACCTTTGCTCTTAGTTTTCCGTTGACTTGAACAGGTATCTCTATTACATCTTCCACCGTTTTTTCTTCAATCCATTTAGGCCAGGATGTTTCATTGAGCATGCCTTCAAATTCCTGAATTCTCCATATTTCTTCTGTTATATGAGGTGCTACCGGATTAAGGATTATGAGCAGGGATTTTAATTCTTCTTTAGTTATCTCTCCATTATCATAAAACTCATTTACTAAACTCATCATTGCAGCAATGGCAGTATTATATTTCATTTCTTCAAAATCTTCACTAACTTTTTTTATCGTCTTATGCATCCAGGTTTCCAGTTCTTCTGAGTACCCATTTCCTTCTGAAATCATTTCTTGAAGATTCCAAACTCTATCTAAAAATCTTTTGCACCCTTTTACAGAACTGTCCGACCAAGGAGCAGGTTTTTCGTAATCTCCTATAAACATAATGTATGTTCTTAAAGTGTCAGCACCGTATTCATCTATTATATCATTAGGATTTACAACATTTCCTCTTGATTTAGACATTTTTTCACCATCAGATCCTAATATTAGTCCCTGCGCCGTTCTTTTTGCATAGGGCTCTTTCACAGGTACTTCTCCAATATCATACAAAAATCTATGCCAGAATCTTGAATATATAAGATGTCTAGTTACATGCTCCATTCCACCGTTATACCAGTCTACAGGTAACCAGTAATCTAATTTTTCCTGTGATGCTAATGCTTCATTATTGTTCGGGTCTATATATCTTAAAAAGTACCAACTAGAACCTGCCCATTGTGGCATGGTATCAGTCTCTCTTTTTGCTGGTCCACCGCATTTAGGGCATTTTACATTTACCCATTCTTCAATATTTGCAAGAGGCGATTCTCCTGTATCTGTAGGTTGATATTTTTCAACTTTAGGAAGCTTTAAGGGAAGTTCATCTTCAGGTACAGGTACTGATCCGCATTCTTCACAGTGAATTATTGGAATTGGCTCTCCCCAGTATCTTTGTCTATTAAATGCCCAATCTTTCATTTTATAGTTAACAGTTTTTTTACCGATATCTTTTTTTTCTAAATAATCTGTTATTTTTTCAATTGCCGGTTTTACTCTCATTCCATTAATTAACTCTGAATTAACTAAAATTCCATCTTCTGTATCAGTATAAGCTTCTTCTTCTATATTTCCACCTTTAATAACTTCTACTATCGGTATATTGAATTTCTTTGCAAATTCCCAGTCACGAGTATCGTGTCCAGGCACTGCCATTATAGCACCGGTTCCGTATCCCATCATAACATAGTCGGATATCCATATAGGTATTTCCTTATCATTAACGGGATTTAAAGCCTTTAAACCTTTAATCTCTATCCCAGTTTTATCTTTTGCCAATTGAATTCTTTCAAATTCTGTTTTCCTTTTAGCTTCTTCTTTGTAGTTTTCTATTTCATCATGATTTTCTATTTTATCGTGAAGTTCTTCTAATAATGGATGCTCAGGAGCAATAACCATAAAAGTAGCTCCATACAAAGTATCCGGTCTTGTTGTGAAAACCTCTAATTCTTTGGTTGTATTTTTTACTTTAAATTTTACTTCTGCTCCATAGGATCTTCCTATCCAATTTTCCTGTTCAAGTCTAATTCTAGGCAAAAAATCTATTTCATCTAATCCATCTAGAAGTTTGTCTGCATATTCTCTGATTTTTAGAAACCAAACGTCTTTTTCCAGTTGTACAACCTCTTCTCCACATCTGTCGCATTTACCATCTCTAAAATCTTCATTAGCTAAAACAACCTTACAACCACTGCAAAAATTTACATGAGTTGTGTCCTTAAAAGCTAAACCAGCTTTAAATAATTTAATAAATATCCATTGAGTCCATTTATAGTAATCCGGTTGTGTTGTATCAACAGTTCTATCCCAGTCAAAAGAGTACCCAATATTTTTAAGCTGTTGAGTAAACACTTCTATATTCCTATCTGTTACTTTACGTGGATGCTCTCCTGTTTGGATTGCATAATTTTCAGTAGGTAATCCAAAAGCATCAAAACCTATTGGAAACATTACATTATATCCTTCCAATCTTCTTTTTCTTGAAATTACTTCAAGTGAAGTATATGCTCTTACGTGACCTACGTGAAGTCCGATTCCTGATGGATATGGAAATTCTACTAAAGAATAATATTTCTTTTTATTTGAATTATCTTCAGCTTTAAATGTATTTTCTTTTTCCCAAATTTCTTGCCATTTCTTTTCTATTTCTTGTGGTTTATATGATTTCATAATTACTGCGCCTCACCTATCTTTTCTTTTTTTGCTCATACATAATGAGTATTATATCAAAGTGATACATATTTTTCAATTAATAGTGCCGCTACATACTGTCGTTGTAAATAGCATAATGCACATGATCTCTCCATTCACCGTTTATTTTAAGATATCTTTTAGAAAGCCCTTCCTTTTCAAAACCAATTTTCTCTACAACTCTTATTGATCTTTTATTTTCGGGTATGATATTAGCTTCAATTCTATGAAGCTTGTATTCCTCAAACATGATTGATATTCCTTTTTCTACTGCTTCAGTTATATATCCATTATTAACTTCATCTTTATCTAATTTATAACCGAGAAAACAGGATAGAAAATTACCATATATTATATTACTAAAGCATATATTTCCTATTACTTTATCTCTATTAGTTTTTTTTGCAATCCACAGTCTTATCATTGATTTTTCTTTATATTCCTCATGTTCTTTTTTTAAAAGCTCATGCTGGAATTGATAAGAATAAAAAGATTCACTTCTTATAGGCTCCCATTCTTTCAAAAATTCTCTATTTCTTGTGTAATAATCCAATACTTTTATCGTTTGATTAGGTTTAAGAGCAACCAAAACTAACCTATCTGTAAAATAGGTTTTATTAAGAGTTATATTGTCTTTAATTTTTGATATTTCATTAATAATATTATTCATATTCACCTCTTATAGTTATTGTGAATATTTTACTATGATATATTAAATATATCAATTTAAAACTCCCAAATTTTTTGGGAGTTTGTTTTTTATATAATATTTCTTCTATATTCCATATATTTATTTCTAATTTCCGTCATTTTATCATTCATCTCTTTTTGTTTATTAGAAGCTGTTTTAAAATCTTTCTTTTTTATAGCATCAATAATGGTTGTGAATAAAGATAACTTTGATGTGCTATCCTTCATTAACTCTACCCTTAAAGTATTAATTCTTTCCCAGTTAATAACATCTAAATCCGTTGCTAAATCTGTATGAAGTTTTCTAAAACTTCTTAAAATCTCAATATTGTTAGGTATTATTCTCCCTACTAGTTCATTTGCCCATTTATCAAGAATTACCAGTTTATATGATTTTATTAAGTCTTCTGTGAAAGCTCCTTCTTCTTTTAAAATATTAACTCTACTTCCACCGTTATTAAGATTTTCTAAGTTTTCCCATACAGTAGCCGGTGCTTTTCCAAAAATTCTATCTCTTTCTTCTTGAGTATAATGCTCAAAAACATCTTTTTCGCTTCTATATGCTTTTTCCTTTTCCAAATATACTACATCTTCACCAGGTTTTTTAGATATCATTTTTTCAAGTTGTTCTTCTGTCAATTTATTTTCTACTACCAGATTGATACCATTTAAAGCTGCCTGGTAGGCAGATGCAATAACTAAGTATGTATTTGATAATGGATTAGGTGACCTCAGCTCAAATCTTGTAGCTAAGGGATTCGTCATATCTCTTATGACTCCTGTCAAAATCGATCTATTTCTTGAAGGAATATCTTTACTTACACCTAATGAAGTTACAACACATACTGGAGCTTCAAATCCTGGTTTCAATCTATTAAAAGCATCATTTGTTGATGATACAAATGGATTTACAATGTCATAGTTCCTAAGAATCCCTATTAGTGCTCCGTATCCTATATTACTTAAAAAGTCCTTTTTAATATCATCAGGAGTAAATAGATTTATAATTGATCCATTCTTAAGCTCTACAGCTACGCCTATATGAGTATGTTCTCCATTGCCTGCTACACCCTCCAAAGGTTTTGCCATAAAGGTAACTTCCAGACCATGTCTTCTAAAAACATCTTCTATAACTTCTCTTGCAACAATTTCATTATCAGCTGTTTGGAGTGCTGTTGAGTATTTCCAATCAATTTCAAGTTGTTCCATAACGTATTTTAATTTTCCTGTAGTCCCAACTTTATTTGCTATTCCACCAACCTCTTTATGACCCATTTCAGGTTCTAAACCGTATTTTTCAAGTTCTATTATTGATTTTTCCATTACTGTTCTTACTAAGCCTGTTGTTCTTTTCCAGTACTGCTCTTTTAAAGTCTGTGATGTTGATAGTGCTTCTATATCTGCCTTATCATCTGGAGTTTTAACCCATAATTCAAGCTCCGTCGCTGATGTTAACAAAACTTTTTCTAATTCTTCAATTCTAAATCCGTATTTTTTTGCTAACTCAGGGTTTTCTGAAAATATTTTTTTTATTCTATTTTCAAAACCTATCGTTGTTCTTTTTAAAATAGATCTAGAACAAACCATTTTATCATTATGTATCAAAAATGAAGGTATTCTTAATGTACCTACCGGTTTGTTGTTTTGCTCACAGTAATGATCGTAATTGTAATCTATAAACCATTTCACTTCTTTATCTGGTACTAAATCAACTCTGGCATTATCTAAAGTTGCTATACCTTGAAGTTCAACTGATGAACCATCAGTTTGAATTCCTTTTTCAAGCATTTCCGACATATCCTTTAAAAATAAAGATATAGGGATTTTTTCATCTGTTCCATTTCCACCTATATCTATACCCATTAATGATACAAATTTTATTTCCGGATGATCTTTTAATATCTTTGTTAGTTTTTCTACTGTTTGATCCTTTTTTTCTATAAAAAATAATCGATCCATAGCTTCCTCCAATATAAAATTATGCTTAATATATTAGCATAATCTTCGTGTTCTTACAAGTAAATTCAGCAAGTTTATTTTTTTAATGTTAATTGTATTGCGTCACCTTTAAATACGCGAATATTTTTTGTTTAAAAATACTTTTTATTCGTTGTATGTTTCTGATATTTCTTTAAAAACTTCTCCTATCGGTTTTCTAATTGTTAAGTTTGCACTGCTATCAAATTGAGTAGGTGTTTTATTAATTAAAACAAGATTATCTCCGTTAAAGTATCTTATTAATCCAGCCGCTGGATGTACTACTAGGGAACTTCCTCCCACTATTAATGTGTCAGCTTTTAAAATGTATTCAACAGATTTATTGATTATTTTTTCATCAAGACCTTCTCCATATAATACTACGTCAGGCCTTATATTTCCTCCACATTCACTGCATTTAGGTACAGTGCTAGCTTTTAATACGTAGTCTAAATCATATTCTTTTCCGCATACCATGCAATAATTCCTATAAACTGAACCGTGAAGTTCCAGCACATTTTTGCTTCCTGCTTTTTGATGTAACCCATCTATGTTTTGTGTAATAATTGCTTTTAATTTGCCTATTTCTTCGAGTTTAGCAAGTCCTTTATGAGCCCAGTTTGGCTCAGCATCTTTATGAATTATATTTTCCATATGATATTTGTAAAAGATATCCATATGCTTTGTAAAAAATTTAATACTTAAAATTTCCTCTGGAGAATGTCCATATTCTTCCTTAGCTTGGTATAACCCTTTTTCCGATCTAAAGTCAGGGATTCCACTTTCCGTTGAAACTCCAGCTCCTCCAAAAAAAACTATATATTCGCTTTTATCTATTATTTTCTTTAATTCTCCAATTTTATCCATTTTTCTCAACTCCATTTTTTTCCATTATTTCTATTAGTTCCATCGGTTTTTCTATAATATATTCAGGATTATTTCTTTCCAAACTTTCTCTTGTATTATAGCCCCAATCCACAGAAGCTATATGTATTTTCATGTGATGAGCCGATTTTATATCTCTTATTTCATCACCTACATATAATATTTCTTCGGGTTTTAAGTTTTTCTTTCTCATAACTTTTTTTAGTTTTCTTTCTTTTCCTGTTAATCCAGAATTATATATAAACTCAAGGTAATTAACATTCTTATTATCGAAAAACCTTCTTACATTTTTTTTAGAGTTAGAAGTTATTACTCCTAAAATATAACCTTTATCTTTTAGTATTTCAATAGTTTTAGGCCAGTTTTCTCGACACCAATCCACTTCTTCAATACTGGCATGAAGTTTTTTCCTACCTCTTCTCAACATACCGGGAATATTTCTCTTTTTAATATTTAAATGGTCTATGAGTTCAGAAGCGCTTAGTTTTTTAAGTTTTTTCATCTCTTCAAAACTAAATTTTTCTATCTTATATTTATCTGCAATCTCTTGGAAAATTCTGAAATTTATCTTTTCAGTATCTGCAAGAGTACCGTCGAAATCAAATATTATACATTTGTAGTTCATTATATCACTCCAAGTAATTTACTTTATTAATTGATTAGTATACACTATATTATAAACAATTAAAATAATATTGGCAAAAACTTCCAAATAAGTTTATAATGGTAGTTCGATAAGGAAGGTATTATGAAAAAAATTAAAATTAAAGAAATAATTATAGTTGAAGGTAAAGATGATATTTCTGCTGTTAAATCAGCTGTTGATGGAGAAGTTATAGCTACAAACGGCTTAGGTCTTAATGATGAAAAAATGAATATCATAATGGAAGCATCAAAAAATAAAGGAATAATCATACTTACTGACCCGGATTATCCTGGCGAGAAAATCAGAAATATAATAAGTTCTAAAGCACAAAATGTTAAACATGCCTTTATAAAAAAAGAAAAAACCATAAAAAATGGAGATCTGGGAATAGAAAATGCAAGCAGCAAAGATATCATAGATGCATTAAAAAATGCTAACGCACAAAAAGATTATTCATATGAAATTTTTTCAAAAAAAGATATGATAAAATACAACCTAATAGGTGGCAAAAATTCTTCAAAGAGACGTAAGGAATTAGGAGATTTATTAAACATAGGATACTGTTCAGCTAAAAAATTTCTAAAAAGAATTAACAGCTTTAAAATAAGCAAATCTGATTTTGAAAAAGCAATAAGTACAATAGAAAGACGAGGTTTTTAATGGACAAACTATACTCACCGATTTATGTTAAGAAAATTTTTAAAAAATATAATTTTCATTATAAGAAAAAACTAGGACAGAATTTTTTAATAGATAAAAATATAAACGATAAAATTGTTGAAGCATCTAATATAAATAAAGATGATTTGGTTATAGAAATAGGACCAGGTCTTGGAAATTTAACTCAGGTTATATGTCAAAAGGCAAAAAAAGTAATTTCTATTGAAATAGACAAAGATTTCAAGGAAATTCATGATGATTATCTAAATTATGATAATCTAGAAATAATTTACGATGATTTTATGAATACCGATTTAAAAGAACTGATAAAAGGTTATGATAGAAAAAACGTTAAAGTAGTTGCAAATTTACCCTACTATATAACTACACCTATTATAATGAAACTTTTAGAAGAAAAATATCCAATTTCAAAAATAGTAGTTATGATACAAAAAGAAGTAGCAGAAAGGTTTGCATCTTCTCCAGGTAGCAAAGATTATGGTGCAGTGACTTTAGCTATAAATTATTATACTAAAACTACTTATGCATTCACAGTACCTTCATCTGTTTTTCTTCCTAAACCTAAAGTATCTTCAGCTGTCGTAGTTTTTGACGTATTAGAAAAACCTGAATATAAGGTTGAATCTGAGGAAATTTTATTTAAAGTTATTAAGGGTGCCTTTGCAAAAAGAAGAAAAACTTTTGTTAATTCTTTAAGCAGCACTTATCCAGAGTTTAAAAAGGAAATGATTGTAGATGCTTTAGAAGAATTCGATTTTAATAAAGCAATTAGAGGAGAAAAGTTATCATTGGAAAATTTTGTTGAAATATCAAATTATTTAATAAAAAGGATAGATTGATTTATAAAAAAAATTTTGATATAATTTATAAAAATATATTAAGTAGGAGATATAAATGGCTCAACTGAGTACTCATTTGCATTTTGCAAAACTAGTTATTGAAAATATACAGGATGATATCGAAGTCCCCCCCTTTTTGTTAGGAATAACAGCGCCAGATACATATACAAATAATAAAACATATTTAAAATACCACTATATAAAAGATAGAGACAATGGTGATGATGACATAGATGTTCATGAATTTTACGAAAAATTTAACTTAAAAAAACTTTCTAAATCTATTAAATGGTTCATAATAGGCTATTATGCTCACCTATGGTTTGATGAGTATTTTAAGTTTAACAGTAACAAACTTACATTGAGAAACAATGAGGATTTAGCTTCATCAGAACTATCTCAATGTGTTAAGGATTTATTCAAACATTATGATAGACAAATAACAGAAGATTATTATGATAAAAAAACTAAAAAAAATATAGAGGAATATAAATTAAATCTTAGTTTAAAATCTCTCAAATTTATAAAAATAGAAAAATGCAAGGATATTTTACTAAAGGAATTGAATAAGGGTCCTAAAGATGATGTTAAAGAAGATTTGATATACGAAGACGAATATTTAGAATTAATAGACCGTAGTGTAGTCAAGTTCTTAAAATCATTAAATTAACCTCCAAGCTTTTGATTAAATTCAAAAGCCAGGAGGTTTTTTTATAGATTAAAAAAATTAATAAAATTTTCTGAAGTTGCTTCTGCTACCTTATCAAAGGATAAGTTTTTTATCTCTGCTATCTCACTTGCCACATATCTCACATAGGCTGGTTCATTTCTTCTACCTCTTTTAGGTTCCGGTGCTAAATAAGGACTATCCGTCTCTATCAAGAGCTTTTCTAAAGGAAGTTTTTTAACTATTTCTTTCACCCTTCTTGCATTTTTAAAAGTCACTGGTCCCGCTATAGATATGAGAAATCCAAGTTTTATAAATTCTTGGGCCATTTCATAGCTGCCTGAGTAGCAGTGTATAATACCCCTCATGCCTTCATAATTTTCTTCCTTCAAAATCTTTAATATATCTCCATGTGCTTCTCTATCGTGGACTATAAAAGGTAAGTCTAAATCTTTTGCAAGCCTTATTTGTTCTATAAACCACTTTTTTTGAATGTCTCTCGGAGAATTATCGTAATGGTAATCTAATCCTATTTCTCCTATTGCAATAACCTTGTCTTTTTTCGCTAAAGATTTAATTATCTCTAAACTGTCTTCATCCATCTCTTTAGCACTGTGAGGATGAAATCCTACAGCTGCATAAATGTTTTCGTTTTTTTGTGCAGTATTCACTGCTTTTACTGAAGATGTCATATCAGCTGATGGATGCAGTATTATATCAATACCATCATTTTTCATATTTTTAATAATTTTTTCTCTATCAACGTCAAATCTTCTATCATCTAAATGTGCATGGCTATCTATTAGCATTTTATCACCTCTTTTATGATATTTTAGCTCCTTCAGGAATATCCTCAAGGGTTGAAACAAGAGATAGTTTTTTTCCTTTTTCAGCTGCTAAAACCATACCTTGAGATTTTACACCCCTCAACTTTACAGGTTTTAAATTGTATATAACTACAACTTTTTTATCAACTAAATCCTCAGGTTTATACCATTTCTTAATTCCTGATACTATCTGCCTTTCTTCATCGCCAGTTCTTATTTTTAAAACGTACAACTTATCGGCATTTGGATGATCTTCACAGCTCAATATTTTAGCTACTCTTAAATCCAACTTAGCAAAATCATCTATACTTATTTCGTCAACTTTTTCTTCTTTTACTTCTATTTCTTTTTTTTCACTCAAAATATCACTCTCTATTTCTTTTAATTTTTTTCTCTTATCTATTCTAGAAAATAGTATTTCTGCTCTTCCTACTTTGTCTCCGGGTCTAATTCCATTGAATTTTTCTAAAGATTCCCAGGTGTTTTTATCAGTATTCAACTGTTCAAATATCCTTTCAGAAGTTTCAGGTATAAAAGGTTGCAACATAACTGCAGAAAATCTAATAGATTCAAGAAGATTATATAAAACTGTCGCTAATCTGCCTTTTTTATCTTCATCTTTTCCTAAAATCCAAGGATATGTCTCGTCTATATATTTGTTGCTTCTTCGTAAAAGTTTAAAAATTTCATCTAATGCTGCAGCTACCTTTAAATCTTCCATTTTCTCCTGTACATTTTTTGGGGTTTCTAAAGCTAAATCTATGAGTTCATCATCTATATTTTCTCTATCTTCAGGTTTTAAAATCTCTCCATCAAAATACTTATTTACCATAGTTATTGTTCTGTTGACAAGATTCCCTAAAATATTTGCCAATTCAGAATTTATTCTCTCTATGAGAAGTTCATAGGTTATAGTTCCGTCGTTTGCAAAAGGCATCTCATGAAGTAAAAAGTATCTAACTGCATCTACTCCAAAAATATCTACTAAATCATCAGCATATATTACATTTCCTTTTGATTTACTCATTTTCCCTTCCCCAACTAACAGCCATGGATGTCCAAATACCTGTTTTGGTAATTCTACTCCTAATGCCATTAGTAAACTAGGCCAGTAAATCGTATGGAATCTCAATATATCCTTTCCTATTAAATGAACATCAGCAGGCCAATATTTTTTAAACATTTCATCACTTTCACCATATGGATTGTATCCTAAACCTGTGATGTAATTGCTTAGAGCATCTATCCACACGTATATTACATGGCCTTCATCTATTGTTACAGGTACTCCCCAATCAAAGCTCGTTCTTGAAACACATAAATCTTGAAGCCCAGGCTTTAAAAAATTATTGAGCATTTCGTTTTTTCTTGATTCAGGTTGTATAAAATCAGGATTTTCTTCTATGTGTTTAATTAACTTATCTGTGTACTCACTTAACTTAAAAAAATAAGCCTCTTCTTTTGTGCTTTTAACTTCTCTACCACAGTCGGGACATTTACCATCTACAAGTTGTCCTTCCGTAAAAAATGATTCGCATGGTATACAGTATAAACCTTCATACTCTCCCTTGTATATATCCCCCTGTTCATAAAGCTTTTTAAAAATATTTTGTACTATTTCCTTATGCTGATTTTCAGTTGTTCTAATGAATCTATCATAAGATGTGTTCATTAGATCCCAGATCCTTTTTACCTCTTTGGCAAGTTCATCTACAAGGTCTTGAGGGGTTTTTCCTATTTTTTCTGCATTTATTTGAACTTTCTGTCCATGTTCATCTGTTCCCGTTTGAAAGTAAACATCGTATCCTTCCAGTCTTTTAAACCTTGCAATACTATCTGCAAGTACTATTTCATAGGTGTTTCCTATATGTGGTTTCCCAGATGTATAAGCAATGGCTGTACTTATATAATAAGGTTTCTTACTCATCTTCTTCCTCCTTTGTATTTTAAATTTTTATAATAATAAAAAAAGCCTCTTAATAAATAAGAGACGAAGTTGCCGTGTTACCACTCTTCTTTGTGTGAATCTTCCAATCCACACCTTAGTAGGTATTATACCTTGGACTATAACGAAATCCTATCGTTGACTTCTAAATTACTTCGAAGCCAAAGCTCCTGGACCATCTTCAGTTTAATTTCTAACATCGACTTTCACCTTACTCGATTCTCTTTAGATAGATTTTAAACTTACTCTTCCATTCTTCGCTTTTAAATATTTTATTAAAATATATAAAAATTTTTAAATTTTGTCAAGAATATATATTATTTAACAATTTCATACATATCTTCAGCTTTGTTTTTAGGTACATGATCTAGAATTTCTTTTACAATAATCTTCATCGTTTTATCGCCGTACAAGATTTCTACTTTATCTCCTATTTCTACATCATTACCTGGTTTTGCTTGACTTCCATTTATAAGAACTCTTCCAGTTTCACATGCTTTTTTTGCTGAAGTTCTTCTTTTTATAATTCTTGAATTTTTTAAAAATTTATCAATTCTCATTTTTTCACCTTTCCTGTAAATATAAATAGTTTAATTTTTTTAGATAGTAATTAAAAATCAGGCAAGTGCCTGATTTTTAATTATTTATCTAGTTTAATTACTTATTTACTGCTTCTTTTAATGATTTTCCTGCTTTGAAAACTGGTGCTTTAGAAGCTGGAATATGAATTGTTTCTTTTGGATTTCTTGGATTTCTACCTTTTCTTGCTTTTCTGTCTCTAACTTCATATGTTCCAAAGCCAACTAATTGAACCTTTCCCCCATCTTCAAGTTCTGCTTGTACTGAATCCATGAATGCATTTAATGCTTTTTCAGCATCTTTTTTAGTAAAGCCCGTTCTTTCTGCCATACTTGCTACTAGTTCTGCTTTATTCATAAAAAACCCTCCTTGTAATATATTTTTATAATTGCAAATT
>CAZNLP010000038.1:0-14558 GCA_964574015.1 uncultured Clostridia bacterium
AATGCAGACGAGTTAATATTATAACTACCCTAAATTTTGAGTACTGGAAATGAATAAATAGCTTAACATAAAAAAAGAACTACTCAATCGGTAGTTCCTTTTTTCCTGCTACATTCAATTTCTTATAAATATTTCTAAGATGAGTTTTTAATGTGTTGTCGCTTATAAAAAGCTCTTCAGCTATTTCATGATTTTTCTTACCCTTAATAAGAAGATTGTAAATTTGAAGTTCCCTTTCTGTAAGAGTATTTACCCTGGATTCAAACTTCCTTTCTTCTTTAATTTCAACTACCTCTCTATCTATTGTAGAAAAAAGCTTAGGAAGGATGAGCATAGTAACAAATACAGTGGTAAAGGATACTGCTATAGTATACAATCCTCCGTCGGCCGAATTAGAAAAGACTATACCTGCTAATCTTCCTAAAAAAACCGAGGTCAAAAGAGAAATTAAAGCAAAGGATGTAAGCCTATAAGGTCTACCGTAAAGATGAGCTATATGACCAACAACAGACCAGACAAAAATATCCCCTATTCCTAATCCGGTTTGTAGAATGGTTTCATTTACATAAAAGCTGGTTTCTGAAATACCAAGAACCATCAAGGCAACATTAGACATACCAATTAAGAAAATTGCTATATAAAAAGTAGATAGATGAGATATTTTATCTGAAAAAACTACAAGAAATAGAATTGCTAAAATATAAGGAACTTTTTTATATAAAATGATATTTGCTTCTATTTCTATAAATAATGGATCTATTAATTTGCTATTTAGACCATCGTTTACATTAATTAAAAATATAATTGAACATAAAAGCATTATTAGTCCTTTTATATTTTTTTTGGTATCAAAGGCATAATCGTAGGACTTTTCGTAAGTTAAAAAATTAGAAGAAACCAAAGATAATGAAATCACGATAAGTGATGCAGCTAATGCATAAGTTTCAAATCCCTTTTTTACTAAAATATTTATAACATACAAGACAAGATTTCCTAAAATCATAGTAAATCCCATTACTTTTATCTTATCTTTATAACTAACAGATATGGTATAGAAATAACTCCAACCTATAACAAAAAGTACGGAAGCTATTCCCATAAAAGTGAAAGTAATATACCAGTGGGTAACACCAAAAAACAAAAGTAAATTTCCTGCAAAACAAACTACTATTGAATAAATCGCTAGTCTTTTTGGGTATTTCTCTTTCGAGTTAACATAGCCAAAAAACACAAGAAAAACTACAGGTACACCTATATATGCTAAAGGATAATATTCCCCGCTAAAACTGTACCAGTATGACAAGTATTCATATATCGGTCCGTTGTATGGAAAACTTAACATCCATCCTAAAAAGAAACCGTATGAAAGTATTATGAAGATATAATTTTTGTTATAATCATTAAATATTTTAGATTTTACTAGCATATTTTCATTTTATCACAAAAAAACAGCAATATCACCCCTAATATCACCCTTATATTTAATAAAATTAGTAGTATACTTATAATAGGCATAAATATCATTAATAAATAATACTAAGTATTTTGTAAAATTAATTAGGGTTTAGGGAAAAAAGGGAAGAAAAAAGTCCGATTGTACAATCGGACTTTTTTCTTTTATAATTAGTTCACTACATAGGACAAAAGCAACTTCAGTGTATTTTCTAAAGCATCATAGTGAGTTCTTTCCATTCCGTGGGAAGCATGAACTCCCGGTCCTATTAGAGCACATTTAATATTATTACCAGCTCTTAGTGCTGCCGATGCATCAGAGCCGTAGTAGGGATATATATCTACGGCATGGCTTAGGTTGTTATCTTTTGCTAATTTGATTAATTTATTGGTCATATCGTAATCGTAAGGGCCGGAGGAATCCTTAACACAAATAGAAACATCTTTTTCAGTACAGGTTAAATCATCTCCAATACAACCCATATCTACAGCAAGTAGTTCATCAATTTCTTCTGGTATATAAGATGCTCCGTGGCCAACTTCTTCAAAAGTAGAAATGAACAATATTAGATTATTTTTAGGTTTAACTTCATTATCTTTAAAACTTTTCAGTAAGCTTAAAAGACAGGAAGTGCCACCTTTATCATCAATATGCCTTGATTTAATAAATTCACTTTCTGTAATCGTAGTTTTTGGATCTATTGAAATAAAATCTCCAACTTTAATTCCTAACTTTTCTACATCTTCTTTATTTTCTACACTTTCATCGATTCTTATTTCTAAATTTTCTTCCGTTCTTTCCTTATCTTTTGCATCCTTGTATACATGAACTGCAGGTGAGGTAGATAATATCGTTCCAGAGTATTCTTTACCATCTCTTGTATGAATTGTACAGTATTCACCGTCTAAAGTAGGCATTAGATTACCACCTATATTTGTAAATCTAATCATTCCCGTTGATTTTATAGATCTAACCATACCACCTAAAGTGTCTAAATGAGCTGACAAACCTACTGTATAGGATGAATCTTCTCCCTCAACCTTTATAAATCCACCGCCTTTTTTTGTGTATTCAAGTTTATAACCGAGATCATCAACTATCGACTCTATATTTTTCATAATATTTTGACAGTAGCCGCTTGGACTCGGAGTAGTTAATAAATCTTTAAGCGTCTTTAAAAGAAAATCTTTGTCTATTGAATAGTTCATTTTGTTGCCTCCCAAAAATTTTATAATTAAATACATTATACACTAAAACCTCAAAAATAATAATAGCTGGAAAACTTTTGCAGCTTTAATAAATATAAGCAAGATTTGGATTTGGATGTATTATATAAGAGTATTTAATTATTTACAGTTTTTTATATGTAATTTAATATAGATATTGATATTATAATAAGAAAGTTATATAATATACATGTACTTAATAAGTACACAATTTGCATGGTATCTCAAAAGGGTTTGTCCAAACAACGAGACCTTATGAGAGCACAAAACATAATATAACTAACAGTTAAAAATAGTGTAGATTTTCTACACTATTTTTTAGTGTTCTAATCCGTATTTTTTTATCTTATATTGAAGAGTTTGACGTGGTACTTCAATCAAATCAGCAGCTTTACTTACATTACCGTCGGTAGCCTTTAAGGCGGAAACTATAATTTCCCTTTCTTTTTTTTCTACAGCCTGAGTTAAAGGTTCGATATTTTCTAAAGGAGAAGGTTTTAAATCTTTACTATCAGCAAACTGATAAGGTAAATGCTCCTCTCTAATAATATCGACATCGTATATACTAGTAATACCTTCTATAATATGCTCCAATTCTCTTACATTGCCGGGCCAATCGTAGTTCATAAAAATATCCATAACTTCAGAGGATACTTTTTTTACAAACTTCTTATTTTTTTTATTGTATTTTTCTATAAAATGTTTAAGTAAAATAGGTATATCTTCTTTTCTATCCTTTAAGTCGGGAACCACCATAGAGATTACATTTAGCCTATAGAAAAGATCTTTTCTAAGTTCCTTCTTCTCCAAAATATCTTTAAGTTCAGAGTTATAAGCAGCTATAATTCTAACATCTACATTTATAGTTTTAGAACCACCTACTCTTCTAATTTTATTATCCTGTAAAACTCTTAAAAGTTTTGCCTGTAATTCTAAAGGCATAGAATTTATTTCATCTAAAAACAAAGTTCCTCCATCGGCAAGCTCAAACAACCCCGGTCTATCCTTAGCTCCGGTAAAACTACCTTGAACTGATCCAAAAAGAATACTTTCTAAAAGATTAGCAGGTAGAGCAGCACAGTTTTGAGCTATAAAAGGATTTCTTTTACGGTCGCTGGCATTGTGAATGGAATGTACAAATAGCTCTTTACCTGTTCCTGTGCTTCCTCCTATTAGGACGGGAGAATCCGTCTGGGATGCTTTAAAAGCCAGTGTTTTAAGCTTAAGCATATCCTTAGTTTGACCTATTATATCTACAAAAGTAAAACTTGTCCCGTTACCTTCTTTCTTATCCTTTTTTTTATTTACTTTAGGCTTGTAAAGTTCAGATTGAAGATCTACAATTTTTTCCGAAAGCTCTCTTACCTTAGTAATATTTTTGGAAACCTCAATAGCACCTATTATTTTACTGCCGGATTTTATAGGAATTGAGGAATTAACTGTTGAAATTTTGTCCCCTTTATAGTTGATGAAGTTTTGCTCCTGATTCAAAATACTGGATAAGGTTCTCATGGATTTTAACAAGGTACTGGTTTCAAAGGTTAAGGAAGGATAAATTTCTAAAATATGTCGGCCTAAGGCTGTTTCATCTTCAATACCATCGTAAAGCCTTGCAGCTTTATTGTAGTATACGATTCTTCCCTTTTCATCAACAATCTGTATACCTTCGTCTATATAATCCAGCACCTGGATAATAGCGTCGTAGTATTTTTCTTTCATTAAAACATCTCCTATTTATTATTTTCAGACCTAAGTGCCTGAATTTCGGCATATAATTTAAAAAAAAGACTGCCTAAAGACAGCTCTAATTTATTTCAATATGTAAATTGTTAAAAGTTTTTTCTCCGCCACTTAAATTAAGGGTATATTCTAAATCGATTTTACCCTTTCCATTTTCATCTACAGTTGTATTGAATTTGGTTGTAAGAACTTCTAAATTTAACTGTCCGTAGGGAGTCAAATATGCACTTTTATGCTTTTTTCCTTTTTGAAAAGTCATATTAGAAGCACTTAAGCTTCCAGATTTCTCCATAACTAAACTATCATCTTCTAAAATTAATTTTGTTTTTCCTCCACCTTCGTCGGTTATTTCTGTATCTTCGTATTCATAGCAAAACTTACCGTTAGTTTTATAAAAAACACCTTCAGTTATTAATTCTATTTTTTCGCCTTTCGAGTCGGCTGTTTTTTGTATTCCTATTACCTTCATTTTTACATCATCCATGAAATTCACCACCTTAAGTTAATATTTTTCTATTTCTATTTCTTCGACATCGCTTATTTCCATATTCAATATATTACCGCCAATTCTTCTAAATTTTTCCGGTGCATCTGAGACGAAGAACTTTCTTTGTGGGCTTTTTGAATTTTTTCTAAGCATATTTTTTTCAGTTAGCATTTCTTTTAAAGCTTTTGCTGTTTCATAAGCAGGATTAATAAGTTTAACAGAATCTCCCAGCACCTTATTTAGAGTATATCTCAAAAGAGGATAGTGAGTACAACCTAAAACTAAGGTATCGATTTCATGCTCTACAAGTTCTATTAAATATTTTCTCGCTGCTAATTCTGCCACATCTGAATCTTCCCATCCATCTTCTACAATCTGAACGAACAAAGGACAGGGATTTCCTATTACACTGATTTCTGGATTAAGCTCTCTAATTCTGTCCTGATAAGCACTACTTCTTACTGTTGCTGTAGTTCCAATTACTCCTACATTTTGATTTTCGGTCTTTTCAACTGCAGCCCTTGCTCCAGGATCTATTACACCAATTACAGGTATGTCAAAACTATTCTTCAAATCTTTCAAAGCTACTGAACTGGCTGTATTACAGGCTACCACAATTGTTTTTATGTCATATTTACTTAAAAATCTTGCATTTTGATGTGAATATTTTATTACCGTTTGAGGAGATTTAGTTCCGTAAGGAATTCTTGCAGTATCTCCAAAATATATTATATCTTCGAAGGGCATCTGCTCTATAATTTCTCTTAAAACAGTTAAGCCTCCTACTCCCGAGTCAAAAACTCCGATAGCTCTTTTATCCATAAAGTTTCTCCTTGTTTTTCAATCTATTGTAGTCTTAGTATATCAAAATATACGTAATTAACAAGTTTTTTGTTTCACCTATAAATCCAATAACTGCCGAAAATTAAGCACAAACTTTGCTTAATATCAAGCAAAGAAAAAATGTATAGATGATTTAAAAGCCTTAATTTACTGCAAATAAAGGGTTTTATTTTTGTCCTCTTATGGCACGATAATTGCATTATATTTATATAGAGAAATCTGGCAAAAAATTTAGGAGGTATTTAATTATGAAAAAAGGAAATCCATACGGAACTCACAGAGTTTTAGAACCAAAAGGAGTGCTGCCTCAACCGGCACTTAAAATCGACAACACAATGGAAATTTACGACAATGAAATACTTATTGATGTTCAAACCCTTAATGTCGACTCAGCAAGCTTTACCCAAATAAAAGACCAAGCTGGTGGAGATGAAGAAAAAATCAAAGAAATTATGAAAGGTATTGTAGCTGAAAGAGGAAAGCATCAAAACCCTGTAACTGGCTCTGGGGGAATGTTGATTGGTACAGTAAAAGAGATTGGACCGGCTTTAAAAGACAGAGATCTTAAAGTAGGGGACAAAATAGCTACCTTAGTATCACTATCCTTAACACCTTTAGTTATAGAAGAAATAACTGGAATGAGAAAAGATATTGATCAAGTAGATATAAAGGGACAGGCTATATTATTTGAAAGCGGCATATATGCAAAAATGCCTAATGATTTACCTGAAAACTTAGCTCTGTCAGTTCTTGATGTAGCTGGAGCACCAGCGCAAACGGCTAAACTTGTAAAACCTGGAGATACTGTACTTGTAATAGGTGGAGCAGGAAAATCCGGAATGCTTTGTCTATATGAAGCGAAAAAAAGAGCTGGAATAACAGGGAAAGTAATTTGTATGGCTCATAGAGAAAGCTCTCTTGAAAAAGTTAAGAAGCTAAATCTTGCAGATGAGTATATAGTTGGAGAAGCAACAGATGCAGTAGGAGTTTATGAAAAATTAAACGAAATAACAAATGGAGAATTATGTGACTTAGTAATTAACTGCGTAAGCAGACCTAACTGCGAAATGTCCAGCATATTATCCTGTAAGGATGAAGGTACAGTTTACTACTTTTCAATGGCTACATCCTTCACGAAAGCAGCATTAGGAGCTGAAGGAGTAGGAAAGGACGTAAATATGATTATAGGAAACGGCTATACTAAAGACCATGCAGATATTTCACTCCAAATCATGAGAGAAAGTAAAGGGCTGATGGAATTATACCAAAAAATTTACGCCTAAATAAAAGGTTGATTATATGACAAAATATTTGATTCAGGGGCTGTTAATAGGTTTTGCCTATGTAGCCCCTATCGGTATGCAGAATTTATATGTTATTAATACAGCAGCTACTTTAAGCAGAAAAAGAGCCTATCAAGTAGCTCTTATAACGGTTTTTTTTGATATAACATTAGCATTAGCTTCCTTTCTCGGCATGGGATTTCTAATGGAAAAATTTGAAATCATAAGACTGGGAGTACTGCTGATTGGAGGAATAGCAGTAGTTATTATAGGAATATCTCTGCTTAGAAGCAATCCAGAATTATCTAAAAAATTAGAAGTAGATAAACCCTTAATAAAAATCATAGGAGCTTGTTTTGCAGTAACCTGGTTAAATCCCCAGGCCTTAATAGATGGAACTCTTTTGTTGGGAGGATTCAGAGCCTCATTAGATCCTGAAGGAGCAAGGCTGTTTATTATAGGAGTTTGCTTAGCATCCCTCACATGGTTTACGGGGCTGGCCACAGTAGTATCACTACTTAAAAGTCAGTTCAACCTTAAAGTCATGAAAATTATAAACATAATATGCGGAAGTATAATTATATACTACGGATTAAAATTAATACTTAAATTTATTCAAAATTTTATTTAAAAAAATCATAAAAAGAAAGAAGGAGTAATAATGGCGTACTACAATGAAATACCTTTATGGAAAGACATAAAAGAAGAAGACTGGAAGGACTGGAAGTGGCAGGTAAAAAACAGAATAACAAATGTTGAAGACCTAAAAAAAATAATTAACCTTACTGAAAAAGAAGAAGAGGACATAAAAAAAGTTTTAGACAAATTCAGAATGGGAATCACACCTTACTATGCTTCGCTGATGGACAAAGAAGATCATAGATGTCCAGTAAGAATGCAGGCTGTACCAACTATAGCAGAAACTCATGTGGGAGCAGCGGATATGACGGACCCACTCAGTGAAGATGAAGATTCCCCAGTAGATGGATTAACCCACAGATATCCAGACAGAGTATTATTTCTAATAACAGACCAGTGCTCTATGTATTGCAGACACTGTACAAGAAGAAGATTTGCAGGGCAGCAGGATCATGCTGTCTCTACTGACAAAATAGATAAACAAATCGACTATATTAGAAATACACCAGAAGTGAGAGATGTACTTCTCTCGGGAGGAGATGCACTACTTGTTTCCGATGATAGACTTGAATATATTATCAAAAAGCTTAGAGAAATACCACACGTTGAAATAATAAGAATAGGATCAAGAACTCCTGTAGTTTGTCCTCAAAGAATTACTGATGATTTAGTAAATATGCTTAAAAAATATCATCCAATATGGTTGAATACTCACTTTAATCATCCAAAAGAAATAACAGAAGAAAGTACTGAAGCTATAGCTAAACTAGCAGATGCAGGAATACCTTTAGGAAATCAATCAGTACTTTTAAGAGGAGTAAACGACTGTGTACACGTGATGAAGGACTTAGTACAGCAGCTGGTAAAAATAAGAGTGAGACCTTATTACATATACCAATGCGATTTATCATTAGGTATTGAGCATTTTAGAACTACTGTAGGAAAGGGTATAGAAATTATAGAAGGACTAAGAGGACATACTTCAGGATATGCAGTACCAACATTTATTGTAGATGCACCTGGAGGTGGAGGCAAGATTCCTGTAATGCCTAACTACGTACTATCAAGAAGTTCAGACAGACTAATCCTTAGAAACTACGAAGGAGTTATCACAACATATACAGAACCTCACTATACTGAAAAAGAATGCACATGCGATGTATGTCAAGGCAAGAAAGAAAGTCATTTGTCAGGGGTAGCATCATTACTTGCCGGAGATAAACTTACATTAGAACCAGGTCATTTAGCTAGAAAAGAAAGAGCTAAAAAAAGAAAAGAAAATAAATAAAGGATATAAAAAATGAGATTAATTCAGGATATCAAAAAAAACTACAAAACCCTCTCTATAATTGGATTAGCTAAAAATTCAGGGAAAACTATGACTCTGAATTATCTCATGCATGAAGCTAAAAAAATAAATTTAAAATTAGGAATAACATCTACAGGAAGAGACGGTGAAAAAACCGACCTGGTTACAGAAACAGAAAAACCAACTATTTATGTTGAAGAAGGAATGATTATAGCTACAGGAAGAAAAACCCTATATCTTACAGATGCTAGCCTTGAACTCCTGGAAGATACAGATATTTTTACTCCAATGGGCAGGATAATAATATGTAGGGTAGTTCAGGAAGGTGAGATTCAGGTAGCAGGACCTATAAGTGCTTCGGACATGCAAAAAGTTATAAATATACTGTGGAAATACGACATAGACAATATTTTTATAGACGGAGCTATTGATAGAAAAACTGTATCCTCACCTTTGATTACCGACGGATGTATAATAGCTGCCGGAGCAGTGCTAAGCAGAGATATGAAGAAGGTAATAGAAAAAACTTCTCACATAATAGAATGCTACACCCTTCCTGAAGTTAAGGATAAAAAACTTATTGAAACCATAAAAAACATAAATACAACAGCAGTGATAAGTAAAGATTACACCTTTGAAAAATTAGAACTTAAAACAGGTCTGGGAAATGGAGCAAAAATAAAAAACGCTGTAAAAAAAGACACTAAATACATATTTATAGATGGAGCTTTAACTACATCTCTACTTAAAAATCTTGTAGACAAGGATAACAGCAGCTACAAAATAATACTTAGAGATGGAACAAAAATATTTGTAGATCCATACAGTTGGAACAACTTAAAAAGACAGGGTATGAAGATAAATGTACTAAAAAGGATAAAAATTGCAGCTGTAACGGTAAATCCTGTATCTCCCTACGGATACGTATTTAGGAGTGAAGATTTAATAGAAGGTATAAAGAAAAATACTAATTTAAAAGTATTTAATGTAGAAACAGGGGGAGAATAAATGAATTTCATGAATACAAACACCTTAAAAAACTTAGATTTTCAGCATATATTAAACTTAATAGAACCTATTTCTCCCTATGGAATCAAAAACAAGAAAAACATTAGGATATTTATGCCGGGAGAGGAAGAAGAATTAAAGGAAGAGCTGGATAAAGTTGAACTCTTCTTAAAACATGAAAAAAGAGACGACCTAAAAAATATCCTGGCTCATACTAAAGAAGTAGGGGAATCAGTTGAAAAAGCAAAAAAAGGATATGTATTATTAACTGTAGAAATATTTGAAATTAAAAATTTTATGATACAGTGCGAAAAGGTTAAAAATACCTTTGAAAGCTTTTTACCTGAGGAAATGAAAAATTTCAATATTGAAGAGCTAAAAATAAAAAAGTTAGAAAATCTCGAAAAATCCTTAGATCCGAGAGAAGATAACATCAACACCTTTTATATATACGATGAATACTCAAAAAAACTAATAAACCTTAGAAACAGAAAAAGAAAAATAAAGAAGGAAATGAGTAAAGAAAAGGAAAGAATAAGAGAAAAGGTGAAGAAAGAATACGACTTAACTCTCAACCTTAAAGACGAAGTAATTATAAGTAAAGCCGAAAAAAAACTAATAGACAAAATTGAAGAAGGAGACTATCTAACTTTTGCTTCAGAAAACTACCTAAATCATATATATACAATAAGAAAAACTCCTAAAATTCTCGAGCTCGAGAATAAATACGACGAAATGAAAAAATTAGAAGAAAAAGAAGAAAAAAGAATAAGAAAAAATTTATCAAAATTGGTTTCAGACAACTATGAAGATCTGAAGTGGAATATGGAAGTAGTAGGAAAAATAGATCTGGTTCTGGCAAAATCAGAAGAAGCAAAACAAACGGAATCTTTAAAACCTAAAATCACAAAAGATAACAGCATATCAATAATAGATGGAAGGCATTTAAAAACGGAAAAATTCCTAAAAGAGTCGGGAAGTTCATATACACCAATAACTGTAAAATTAAAACCTGGAACTACCTGTATTACCGGAGCTAATATGGGAGGAAAAACTGTAACCCTTAAAATGATAGGACAGACTATGGCTGCATTATCCTACGGATTGTTTATACCCTGTAGAGAATTCACAGGTGGTCTTAGACACTACATATATATTTCTACAGGAGATGAACAGTCGGTAGAAAAAGGCCTCAGCAGCTTTGGAGCAGAAATATCAAACCTTAGAGATGTATTCAATAGAGAAGAAGAAAGAGGCCTAATACTAATAGATGAGTTGGCCGGAGGCACTAATCCAAAAGAAGGATACGCCATAACAAAAACAATAATAGAATATCTAAATGAAAAAAACTCAATTTCTGTAATTACCACCCACTTTGACAAAGCGGCGGAAGGTGAAAAAATTCTTAAACTCCAGGTATCAGGATTATCAAACATAGACGAAGAAAAACTAAAAGAAGAATTAAAAAAGGATCCAAAAAGAGGAAAAGAGATAATCGCCAAATACATGGACTATACGCTAAAAGAAGTGAAGGGAAATGAAGTACCTAAGGATGCTTTAAGAATAGCACAACTTATGGGATTGCAGGAAGATATTGTTAATAAAGCTAAAGAAATAATCGAAAAAGACTAAAGAAAGGAGTGGAAGAATTGAAAAGCAAACTTAATCTTGACCTTAAGAAAATTGAAAGTTCACGAAATTCAGCAAAAAATATTGCATTAGAAACCCAAAAATTTATAGACAAGCATACGACCATAACCGTAGAAAGAACTGTTGCAAGACTACTTGGAGTAGATGGAGTAGATGAAATCGAAAAACCCCTTCCAAATGTTTTGGTAGATAATATCAAAGAAGGTGGAGGACTACAGCAGGGAGCGGCATTTTGGATTGGAAATGCTATGGTACAAAGAGAACTGACTCCTCAGCAGATAGCGGAAGAAGTAAATAAAGGAGATTTAGATATTACCAAGGTACCAATTGCAGATATGGATAAAATTAGAGAAGCAGTTAATTCTATAGCGAAGGATACCGTCGATAAAATAAAAGGAATCAGAGAAAAAAGAGACGACTATTTAAAAAATCTAGGAGAAGGAAAAAAACCCTACCTATATGTAATAGTTGCAACAGGAAATATATACGAAGATATACAGCAGGCTCAGGCAGGAGCTCATCAGGGAGCTGATATTGTAGCAGTAATAAGAACTACTGCTCAAAGTTTACTGGATTACGTACCTTACGGTGCTACTACAGAAGGCTTTGGAGGAACCTATGCAACCCAGGAAAATTTTAGGCTAATGAGAGAAGCATTGGATAAGGCAGGAGAAGAAGTAGGTAGATACATCAGACTGTGCAACTACTGCTCAGGACTTTGTATGCCTGAGATAGCAGCCATGGGAGCATTGGAGCGGTTGGATGTTATGCTTAATGATGCTTTATACGGCATCCTGTTTAGAGATATAAACATGCAGAGAACCTTAGTAGATCAGTTTTTCTCAAGAATAATCAACGGATTTGCAGGAATAATGATAAATACAGGAGAAGATAACTACTTAACAACAGCTGATGCAGTAGAAGAAGCTCATACTGTTTTAGCATCTCAGTTTATCAACGAACAGTTTGCACTACTTGCAGGACTTAAAGAAGAGCAAATGGGACTTGGACATGCTTTTGAAATAAACCCAAACGTAGAAAATGGATTCCTAATGGAACTTTCTCAAGCACAAATGGCAAAAGAAATATTTCCAAATGCACCATTAAAATATATGCCACCAACTAAATTCATGACGGGAAATATATTCAAAGGACATCTTCAAGATGCAATGTTCAACCTTGCTTCAGTGTGGACGGGACAAACTATACAGCTTTTAGGAATGCCTACGGAAGCTATACATACACCTCACCTTCAGGATAGAATGCTTGCTATTGAAAATGCTCAGTACATCTTTAACAATGCAAGAGATATCGGAGATGAAGTAGAATTTAAAAAAGATGGTATGATTCAAAAAAGAGCCCAACAAGTATTAGATGAAGCAGAGAAAATGCTTAAAGATATAGAACAGGAAGGAATTTTCAAAACTATAGAGCAGGGAAAATTCGGTGGAGTTAAAAGACCATTCACCGGAGGAAAAGGCCTTGATGGTGTTGTAGAAAAAGATGCGTCATACTTTAATCCATTTATAGATATGATGCTGGGAGGTGGAAAATAATGTCATTAGAAAAAGTTGATTTAACAAAAGTAAAACCCTACGGAGATACTTTAAATGATGGAAAAGTCCAGTTAAGCTTTACCCTTCCGGTACCTTACGGTGATGAAGCTAATGAAGCGGCAAAACAACTTGCTAAAAAAATGGGATTTGAAGAACCTAGTGTAGTTCATTCTAAAGATTTAGGATTAGGTTATACATTTTTTATTATGTATGGAAACTGCACTCATACTGTTAACTATGATATTATAGAAGTTCCAAAAGTCGATATGAAGTTCATGGACAAGTACGGTGTTGAAGACTATATAAAGGAAAACATAAAGAGAGATGTAGTTATAATAGGAGCATGTACCGGCTCAGATGCTCACACAGTAGGTATAGATGCCATAATGAACATGAAAGGATTTGACGGACACTACGGTCTCGAAAGATACAAAGGCATAGAAGCCTACAATTTGGGAAGTCAGGTTCCAAACGAAGAACTTGTAGCTAAGGCAGTTGAGCTCAATGCCGATGCTATACTGGTATCTCAAGTTGTTACCCAAAAAGACGTTCACATTCCAAACCTTACAGAACTTGTAGAACTTTTAGAAGCTGAAGGCATAAGAGATAAAGTTGTGCTGGTATGCGGTGGACCGAGGCTCGGTCATGAGTTAGCTCAAGAACTTGGATATGATGCAGGTTTTGGACCCGGATCATTTGCAAATCATGTTGCATCCTTCATCGTCAAGCAGATTGTGGAGCGAGATCTAGTGAATAAGTAAAAAATACTAATTTGATGTCATCTTGAGAATTAATGTCCACTCTGGCCTTGCGAAGAGTCTAAGATCCTTCGATTGCAAGATTTACACAGAAATTCTCAGGATGACCACATTAATGTCCACTCTGAGCCTTGCGAAGAGTCTAAGATCCTTCGATTGCAAGATTACATAGAGATTCTCAGGATGACCACATTAATGTCCACTCTGAGCCTTGGGAAGAGTCTAAAGACCCCAGAACAGTTTAAGCGAAATAAAGGATAGTACTTATAATTAAGCTAACTTGTGAATAATCTGTTGAGAAGCATAAAAAACTAAGAAATAGATGAAGTTATTAAATGAAGGCGCCTTAGGAGAGATTTAATAGAAGTACAGAACAAGTGCAAAAGATGTTTTATGAGTGCTGTTTGAGCGTAGCGAGTTCAGGAATTATCTTTAAGCGGTTCTTGTTACTTCTAAATCTTGAATATCGGCAACTGAATTAATAACTTCATCATTTCGAGTATAAACTAAATGATTATGTACAGTTCAATAGAGTCTATAAATTTTCAAGTATAGGCATCTTCCTATGCTTAGTATTTTGCTCGTAAACATATCCAATATTGAAGA
>CAZNLP010000039.1:0-14145 GCA_964574015.1 uncultured Clostridia bacterium
GAAATATTTCCCGGTTTAGATGGCTTTTTTGCTAAGTGAGACTCTAAAAATTACTGACATTTTTTGTTAAGTGGTTTATAGAGTTTTTTTGATTGAAAGGAGATATATTGTTATGGATGAATTAATACACAATTTTTTAATAAATTTACCAACTTACCTATTATTAATAGTAGGTGTTGTAATGTTATTTACTTTAAGTAAAGGTGCCGACATATTAGTAAACCAAGCTGTTAGTTTATCAATAAGGTGGGGAGTTCCTAAGATTATAATAGGAGCTACCATAGTCTCATTAGGTACCACTCTGCCGGAAGCTTCCGTTTCAGTTTTAGCGGCAATAAATGGTAATCCAGATTTAGCATTAGGTAATGCTGTTGGCTCCATAATTGCCGACACCGGTTTAATTATTGGACTTTCTTCTCTTATAGGAAGATTGCCTTTAGATAAAAGCACCGTAGATAAACAGGGAAGAATTCAGTATTTATCTGGAGTGCTGTTGGTACTTGTAAGTTTACCATTTTTATCTTCAGGTCCCGGTGGAAATATTTCGCAAATAATAGGTATAATGTTTTTATTACTATTGGCTTCATATATTTATTATTCTATAAAGCTGGCAAAAGATACACCAGTTAATGACATCTCTATAGACGACGTTCCAGAAAATCCTGAGAAAGAATCTATTTTTTTACAGATAATACTACTTATTGCCGGAATCGCATTAGTTATATTATCATCAAAGATCCTTATACCTACAGTAGAAATTGGAGCAACCCGTATAGGTATTCCTCAAAGTATAATAGCTGCTACCTTAGTTGCCTTTGGCACAAGTCTTCCAGAGCTTATAACGGCTGTTACAGCTGTTAGAAAAGGTCATGGAGAACTAGCTATTGGTAATATAATCGGTGCAGATATACTTAATGTACTTTTTGTAGTAGGTGGTGCTGCAGCTGCTACTTCTGGAGGTCTTGCCGTACCATCAAGTTTTTACAAGCTTCAGTTCCCTACTATGTTAATTGTTTTATTTGCATTTAGATATTTTTCAAAAAAAGGTTCAGATATTGATAAGAAAGAAGGAATTTTTCTATTAGGTATGTATGTAGTTTATATAATTTTGAACTATACCTGGATATAGAAATTTTTAATTAGACCTTGACATAGAAAATTATTTAGTATATTATTAAGAAAATTTAAAGTCTTTGATCAAGAGAAGTAGCTGACAAATATTATTTTAAGAGAGTCGATGTTGCTGGAAATTCGATAATAATGTTTTTAGTGAATGGCCTTGGGAGATGCAATGAGAATAACAGTATCTGATGCCGGTTTTCCCCGTTATAGGAATATGATATCGATTGATTTCTGTATCTGAAGCTGAGGTTTTTATACCTAATTTGGGTGGCACCGCGGAAAGTTAAGCTTTTCGTCCCTTTGTGGACGAAGAGCTTTTTTGATTTTTTGAAAGGAGGAGTAAAGATGTTGTGAACATTGTTTTTTAAGTATAAATATAGTTTTTCAATACAAAATATAATAAGAATAAAAAATAATGGAGGTTTCAAAAATGGAAAGAAATATAGATTTAAGAAAAAATTTAGTAACAGCTTTACTTCTCGCAATTGGTTTTATTTTAAGGAACTTTATACCTATTAGTATAGGCAGCATGAAAGGAGATATTATGTTGGGAATAACTTTCGTATGCATTTTATTAAACCCAACTGTTAAAAACACAATTCTTACAGGTTTACTGGCAGGGATTATTACAGCCATGACTACAGCCTTTCCTGGAGGACAGGTAGCCAACTTAGTTGATAAAATGTTTACTGCTTTCTTAGTATTAGGTCTCGTCAAGTTATTTGGAAAATACAGTAACAAAACAGTGTCCTTAGGAATTATAGGTTTTATATGTACTCTCTTTAGTGGTTCAGTATTTTTACTTACAGCTTTGGCAATAGTCGGATTACCTGTAGGGTTTAGTACATTATTTATTACTGTAGTCTTGCCTACAGCAGTTATTAATACACCTATTACAGTAGTCTTATACAAACTCATAGTTAAATCCATAAAAGCAACAAATCTATCTACACTCTACAGTGAAAAAGCTGCATAAATAAAACATAAGCTGTTCACATTACTGAACAGCTTATGTATATTATTTATAATTAGATTAAGCTACTAAGTTTAAGCTTAGGTATGAAACTTCATCTATAGTCTGAATTCTTCCTTCTACAGGAGATCCTTCAGTTCCGTATTCTTTTATGTATTCTATTAGAATTTCGTCAAGTCCTGGATAAAGTGCAGTAATTTCATTATCACCAAACATAGTGTAATCATCTCCACCTGCTGCCAAGAAGTCATTTGTAGCTAATGAATAAGTAGCTTCAGGATCTAATTCTTCACCGTCTACAGTCACTTCTACTACTCTACTTCCTACTTCTTGATCTGGATCTATAACTACATTCATTCCAGAAATATGTGGAAATGCACCTAAAGATTCAGGATAAGCACTGTATCCATGTTCAAGAGCTTCTAATAACTCTGCTCCTGTAACATCTATCGTAACTACATAGTTACCAAATGGTAGTACTGTAATTACATCACCAACTGTAATTTCGCCTGCTTCTATTGATGCTCTAATTCCTCCACCGTTTGTTAAGGCTAAATCAGCTCCTGTAAAGTCAACCATTGCATCAGTAATTAAATTACCTAAATTAGTTTCTCCTGTTCTAACAAATTCTCTAGAACCTTCTAACTTAATATCTGATGATACAACTACTTCTTCAGTAATAAGATTGTTTTCTTCCTGAACTTCTTCTATAATTTCCGTTACTCCAGCATGAGGTTCAACAGCTATACCCTCTTCTTGTGGAATTAAACTTGGAGTTATTGATTTAACATTACTTCCTTCAACAACCATATCAACAACACCTAAAAATTTGTCGTATTCTCCAGCCTGAACTATCATAGTATCTCCAACCATCATACCTTCTTCAAGTACTGTATGGCTATGACCGTCTACTATTAGGTCTATACCGTCTACATATTCAGCTATTAAATCACTTCTTTCAGTACTGCTTTGATCCATTCCTAAGTGAGAAAGAGCAACTACTACATCAACTTGATTTTCAAGTTCCGCAACCATTAATTTTGCAATAATTACAGAGTCAAAAAACTCAAGTCCTTCCGTATTCTTAGGATGAGATTTAAACTTAGTTTCGGGAGTTGCTAAACCAAATATACCTACCTTTACTCCTCCAACTTCTTTTATAACATATTCAGGTAAGAAGTTTTCATAGCTATCAGCATATATGTTAGCCGCTAAAATAGGAAATTCTGCCATTTCTGATAGTTCTAACAATCTTTCTTTTCCATAGTTAAAATCGTGGTTTCCTGCAGTCATAGCATCGTATCCTATTTCATTAAATATTTTAACAACACTTTCTCCTTCATTAAGTTGAGCTATAGTCTGACCATGAAGAGCATCTCCTGCATCTAAAACTAAAGTATTAGGATTTTCAGCTCTTTTATTTTCTATTAAGGTTGCTATTTTAGCAAAACCTATATTTCCAGCATATCCATCTTCTACTATTCTACCGTGTGTATCATTAGTATGGACAATAGATATCATAACTTCTTCATCGACTAAATCATCAGGCATCGGCGTTACAACATCTAAATCTGGTCCTTCAACATCGGATGTCAAATTATCTGGTATTTCTAGCTTTTGACCTGGAAATATTAAATTCCTGTCTTCAATTTCATTAAAATCTACTATCTCATCTATTGTGACACCGTATCTTTCCGCTATCTCCCATAGTACGTCTCCACTTTGCACTGTATAAAATGCACCAAATGCAGGCATAACAGTTGTAGAAATAACTAAAACAAATGTTAATACAAAAATTAAAATTTTTCTGTTTTTCATAAGTACCTCCTATAATTAATATTTTTTTGATTCCCACTCCACTATTAATATTATACCACATTATCAATATTTTATAACAAAAAGCTTATTAATTATTAGCTAATAATTAATAAGCTTTTCTTTTTATACTTTAAAGTAGTTCTTCTTTTACTTCTTTAAAGGCTTTAAGTGCAAAGTCCAAATCTTCTTTAGAATGTGCTGCAGAAATTTGTGTCCTTATTCTTGCCTGTCCTTTTGGTACTACCGGAAAATAGAATCCTATTACATAAACACCTTTTTCAAGCAATCTATCAGCCATCTTTTGTGATAGAACTGCATCTCCAAGCATTATAGGCACTATAGGGTGCTCTCCTTCTATTATCTCAAAGCCCAATTCTTTTATTTTCTCTCTAAAATATCTTGTGTTTTCTTCCAGTTTATCTCTATATTTAGTATTCTTCATCAACATATCTAACACAGTTAAAGATGCAGTTGTAATTGCCGGAGATAAAGTATTTGAAAATAGATATGGTCTAGACCTTTGCCTCAATAAATCTATAATTTCTTTTCTCCCACTTGTGTATCCTCCACTGGCTCCCCCTAAGGCCTTGCCAAGAGTACCAGTAATTATATCTACTCTATCCATTACATTTCTATACTCATGAGTACCTCTTCCTTTTCTACCTATAAATCCTACAGCATGAGAATCATCAACCATAACTAATGCACCGTATTTGTCGGCTAAATCACAAATTCCTTCTAAATTTGCAATTATGCCATCCATAGAGAAAACTCCATCTGTAGCAATTAGTTTCATTCTTGCACCATCTTCATCGGCTTTTTTTAGTTGTTCTTCTAAGCTTTTCATGTCGTTGTTTTTATATCTATATCTCATAGCCTTACTCAATCTTACACCATCTATTATACTTGCATGATTAAGTTCATCGCTTATTATAGCATCTTTTTCAGTTGTTATAGTTTCAAATAAACCTCCATTTGCATCAAAACAAGAAGAATAGAGTATGGTATCTTCAGTTTTTAAAAATTCAGAGAGTTTATTTTCCAGTTCTTTATGAATGTTTTGAGTTCCACAAATAAATCTAACAGAAGATAACCCGTAGCCCCAGTTATCGTAGCTTTTCTTTGCTGCCTCTCTAACTTCTTCATTATTTGAAAGTCCTAAATAATTATTAGCACACATATTTAAAACTCCATCTACCTTTGTTGTGTTTATTTTACTGCCTTGTGGTGTAGTTATAATCCGTTCCTCTTTCCAAAGGCCGCTATTTTTTATTTCTTCCAATTCTTTTTTATAAATCTCTTTGCTTTTACTGTACATGACTACCTCCTATATATATTTAACTAATTATTCCCAGTTTAAAATTACCTTACCAGAGTTGCCGCTTCTCATTACATCAAAACCCTTTTGAAAATCTTTGTAGTGAAATTCGTGGGTAATTATAGGTGACACATCCAGTCCCGATTGAAGCATAGCATTCATTTTATACCAGGTCTCATACATTTCTCGCCCATAGATACCCTTTAAATGTAGTCCGTTGAATACAATTTTGTTCCAATCTACACTTGTTTCTCTATCTTGAATTCCTAATATAGCTATTTTACCTCCATGTACCATTGAATTAATCATAGTTTTAAGAGCTTTGTCATTACCTGACATCTCTAACCCTACATCAAAACCTTCCGTCATGTGAAGTTCATTCATTATATTTGTTAAATTTTCTTTTGATATATTTACAGTTCTATCTGCTCCTAATTTTTTTGCTAAATCCAATCTATATTCATTTATATCCGTTATAACTACATATCTAGCTCCTGAATGTTTTGCTACTGCTGCCGCCATGGATCCTATAGGTCCGGCCCCGGTAATTAATACATCTTCCCCTAAAAGATCAAAGGATAAAGCTGTATGAACTGCATTTCCTAAAGGATCAAATATACTCATAATATTCTCAGGAATATCACCATGAGGAACCCATATATTAGAAGCCGGTAGTGCTACATAATTAGAAAAAATACCTGTTCTATTTACTCCAACTCCTTTGGTGTCTTTGCAAAGATGTCTTCTTCCCGCAAGACAGTTCCTGCATTTTCCACATACAATATGACCTTCCCCCGAAACTATTTGTCCGATTTCTAAATCTACTACTCCTTTACCTAATTCAATTATTTCTCCTACAAACTCGTGTCCTATCGTCATAGGTACCGGTATAGTATCCTGTGCCCATTCATTCCAATCATAAATGTGAACATCAGTACCACAAATTGATGTTTTGCTTATTTTTATTAAAACTTCTCCATATTTTAGTTCCGGTAAGGGTACTTTCTCCATCCAAATTCCTTCTTTTGGATATTTTTTTACTAACGCATCCATCATTCCATCCATATGGTCCCTCCTATTTTATTACTTTAGTTATATTTTATCACTTGTATGTTTGTTTATCAACTACAATTTCGTTTTTTGTTCGCATAAAACGCACATTTTATGGCAATTAAATAGGCTATCTATTCATTTTTTACCCATAATTAAAATAAATAACCTATATTTTCTTTACTTAATAACTTCTTTAATTTCTTTTGGTGCAGTTTTACATTTTTCTTCAGAAACAGCACAGACTGCAAATCTCAATCCTTTTTTTAAAGGTACAACAAATATATTTTTTTCCATTAACTTCTGACTTGCTTTTTCAGGATCTCCACAGGGTATGCTTATAAAAAATCCATCCCTGTAAGGTAGCAGTTCTAAATCTACTTTTTCTGCTTCTTTCACAAAAGCATCGGCTCTTTCTCTTAAAAGTTTTTTATATTTATTTTTTTCTGTTTCATAACGATTCTTTAACTCAGTATCTTTAGAAATTTTTGAGATAGTTTCCATTGCTCCTCTTGTACCGTTAGACCAGTTAGCCCTGCCCGAGTGTAAACATGCATAAAAGAATTCTTCTACTACTTTTTCTTCTGATGAAATACCTATAGCAGCTCCGCTTCTCAAACCGTACATGGTAAATCCTTTAGAAGCACTAAATCCTACTATAGTAAAAATATTTTCAGGTAGTCCGGAAAACTTACTAAAAAACTTTTTCCTTTCTTCTCCTTCACCTGCAAATTCTATATATGCTGCATCTACTAATATAGTAATCTTTTTACTTTTATCTTCAGCTTCCTTCTTGAAGAATTCCAAAATTTTATCCCATTCTTCATCGGAAATGCTGTATCCTGTAGGATTATGTGCGGGAGTATTTAAAATAATAACCAATCTTTTTTGGGAAGCCAATAATTTTTTTGCTTTTGCCTTTAAATCATCTATATTGTAGCTGCCACTTCTATCAAATAATTCAAAGGTTTCTATTCCTCTACCTATCTCTTCTGTTATAGTATTATATGGAGACCAGTACCAATCGGAAGTTAAAACTTTATCTCCCGGATTTGTGTAATTCCAAACTGCATGCTTTACTGCACCTGTGCCTCCTGGAGTTGCAACCGATCTTATATAAGCTTTCGGTCTGTTCTCACCAAAGCAATTTTTCTCTGCTGCCTCCAAAAAATCTTTAGTTCCTTCAATTGGAGCATAAGCTGCTATTAAAGCATTGTCTAAGCTTTTAAAAGTTTCATACACAGAATCAAAAGCTACTAAGCTTCCATCATCTTCTATTAAAGCTCCTAGTGTAGAATTAATTACCTTATCTGCTCCGAATTTCTCTTTTGCTTCGCCTGCCTTAGCTGCTATCATAAATATAGGATCGCTTTTAGCCGGCCATTTTGCATGTTCTGCTACCATACTTGCTGACATTATATCACCTCTTATTTTATTTATTAAATCATACTATTTATAGTCTGTTTTTTCAATTAATTTTTAAAGTACCCTTGCTTCTCCTTTGTATATAACTCCTCTTTTACCATTAACAGTTAAAAACTCTCCATCTTCAAGCTTATCGAAAGCATCTTCAAATCCCACTACAACCTCTATACCAATATTCATTCCTGCAATAAAGGCATGAGATGTAAGTCCACCTTCTGTAGTAATTACCGCTGAAGCTTCTTCCATAAAAGGAACTAAATCTTTATCGGTCATATTAGTTATCATTATATCCCCTTTATTGAACTTATCTTCAAAGTCAGATTTATCTTTACCTAAAACCGCTTTACCGTAAATAGTTTTCTTACCTGCACCTACTCCTTTAAATAATAATTCACTAACAACATGAACCTTAATCAAATTTGTGCTTCCTGCTATTCCTACCGGCACTCCTGCTGTAACTACAACTAAATCACCATTTTTTATAAGTCCCTTTTCTAATGCTTCGCAAACAGCCATGTCTATTACATCATCAGTGGAATCAACCTTATCTATTTTTATAGGACTGGCTCCCCAAACTAAAGACATTTTTCTCATAACTTTATCAGAATGGGTTGCAGCTATTATAGGTACCTTTGGTCTAAATTTTGAAACTTCTCTTGCTGTGTAACCTGACGCTGTAGCAGTTACTATCGCTGAAGCCTCTAAAGCCAAAGTCGTCTGACAGGTAGCTACGCTTATAGCATTAGTAATTGTATTGTCTGAAATATCAGATTTATTTTTAAATATTTCCTCGTAATCCAAAGATTTTTCTATTTTTATCGCTATATTTGACATTGTTTTTACAGCCTCTACTGGATATTTGCCTGCTGCCGTCTCTCCAGAAAGCATAATAGAATCGGACCCTTCAAATATAGCTGTGGCTACATCACTTACCTCGGCTCTAGTCGGTCTTGGATTTCTCTGCATAGAGTCAAGCATTTGAGTAGCTGTAATAACAGGTTGTCCAACTTGATTACATTTATTTATTATATCCTTTTGTACTAAAGGTACTTCTTCCGCATCTATTTCTACTCCTAAATCTCCCCTTGCTACCATTATTCCGTCGGAAACCTTCAATATTTCATCTATGTTATTAACACCTTCTCTGTTCTCAATCTTCGAAATAATACTTATGTCTTTACTTCCGTTATCTTCTAAAAATTTTCTTAACTCTATTACATCTTCTTTTTTTCTGATAAATGATGCTGCAATAAAATCAATATCGTTTTTAATTCCAAAGAGTAAATCCTTCTTATCTTTATCTGTTAAAGAAGGTAAGTTAAGCTTTACATTAGGTATATTTACGCCCTTCTTATTTTTTATCTCTCCTGAGTTTAAAACAATACATTTTACATCATCATCATTAATTGTTTCTTCAACCTTTAAGCTAATGAGACCATCATCTACAAGTATAATATCTCCAACTTCCAAATCCTTTCCTAAGTTCTTATATTGAATATGACCTTCAGTTTGATTCCCAATTATTTCCCTGGATGTTAATATATAGTGATCTCCTTCATTTAACCTAACAAAACCTTCTTCAAAGTCTCCCGTTCTTACTTCCGGACCTTTCGTATCCAGCATTATTCCTATATGAACTCCTAATTCTTTTGAAACTTCTTTTGTCATATCCATTCGATTTTTCTGTTCTTCATGAGTACCGTGAGAAAAGTTAAATCTAGCTACATTAAGACCATTTTTTATCAGGTCTTTTAATATTTCTTTGTTATCAGTAGCCGGTCCTAAGGTGCATACAATCTTAGTTTTTTTCATATCTTCCTCCTTTATTATATCGATAATATCTTGGTTAACTCATAAGCTTCTTTATCAAATTCTTTTTTAATGTTAAGGGCTTTTTCAATGTTCATGTTAAATATTTTTCCATTTCTCGTTCCTAAAACTACGTCTGTGCATCCTTCCATAAGACATTTTACAGCATTTGCTCCCATTCTGCTTCCAAGCAATCTATCGAAAGAAGTTGGGGTTCCACCTCTTTGTATGTACCCAAGTACTGTACATCTTATAGGTACATCAATATGCTCGTTTATTTCGTCTCTTATTGTATAGGAGTCTCCTGCTCCTTCAGCTAAAAGTATTATACTGTGTTTCTTACCTCTTGCCATTCCTTTTTTTATTTTTTCAGCTACTTCCTCTATTTTAGTTTCAACTTCCGGTATAAGGACCATTTCTGCTCCCCCGGCCAATCCGGAATATAAGGCTAAATCACCACAGTTTCTACCCATTACCTCTATAATTATTGTTCTTTCATGAGAGGTTGATGTATCTCTAATTTTACCTATTGCATCTAATATAGTTTCTAAAGCCGTACTGAATCCTATACTATACTCAGTGTAAGCCAAATCGTTATCTATAGTTCCTGGAATACCTACAGTTTTTATTCCTGCCTTACTTAGCTCTTCAGCACCTCTAAATGAGCCATCTCCTCCTATAACTATTAGTCCTTCAATGTCTCTATATCTTATGGTCTCCAGAGCTTCGTTGAATCCCTTTTCAGTCATAAAACTTTCACATCTTGCTGTTCCAAGAGTAGTTCCGCCTCTATGTATAATATCGGCAACAGAGGAAAGATCCATCTTTTCTATATCGTTTTCTATTAACCCTCTGAACCCTTTATTTATTCCTAAAACATCGATATTATTATAAATTGCATATCTTACTACTGATCTTATTGCTGCATTCATTCCCGGAGCATCTCCTCCGCTGGTTAGTACTCCTATAGTTCTCATATTTCCTCCTTTTAATTAAGCACATTTCTACTTAATAACATATTTTATCATATATAGTATATTTTATGAATTTATTTAACTACAACATTGTCTTCTCCTAAAATTTCCTTCAACTCAACAATGAAAAGATTATTTGAAGCATCTCCTCTGAACTTAGAAGGTAGCCTGTAGTTTTTTTTGTTTTTTTCTAAATACACAGATACTTCATTTAACCCTGAAAACTTTTTTAATAAGTTCATCAGCTTCTTTTTCTCTTGTTTTATATTTTTATCTTTATCAATTTTTACATATATCTTCTTTTTTAAATCCTTATTTATTGGAGACATACCTTCGCAGATAATTTTAGGATTTTCATCTTCTTTATAACTTAATTTCCCTTCTACCATTACTATACTGTCCTCTTGTATTATTTCAGAATATCTGTCTAATACATTTGGAAAAATAATTAATTCCACAGAACCGTAAAGATCTTCTAATGTTGCAAAAGCCATAAGTTTGTTATTTTTTGTCACTTTATTTTGTTTTTTTATTATAATTCCACCAATTGATATTTTTGCTCCATCATAAAGTCTTTTATCCATCTCTATACTGTGTTCTTGATTTAATTCTTTTAATTCAGCACTATTGGTATTACTTGTTTCTTCAATTATATCTTCGAATTCAGACAGAGGATGTCCAGTCAAGTATATCCCCAACATTTCTTTTTCTAAATTTAGTTTAACTTTATCAGTAAATTCTTTTAATTTTGGAAGATTGTCTTTTGGTATAAAGGTTTCTGTTAAAGGTCCTTTATCAAACAGGGACACCTGTCCTTCAATATTGTTTTTTCTTTGTTTACTTATTCCGTCGATAGTTTTTTCATATATGGCCATCAGTTGAGCTCTTTTTGCTCCTGTACTATCAAAAGCTCCAGCTTTAATTAATGATTCTATTTGCCTTTTATTTAGTACTGCTGTTGGTACTTTTTCACAAAAATCAATGAAACTTTCAAATTTACCTTTTTCTTCTCTAATTAAAACAATTTCTTCTATTGCTGCTCCTCCAACATTTTTTACTGCAGCCAGTCCAAACCTTATCTTTCCATCCTTTACGATAAATTTACTTTCGCTTGTGTTTATATCCGGCGGCATCACTTCAATTCCCAATCTTTTACATTCTCTAATATATTTTGAGACAGAATCAGAATTTCCCATGATACTTGAAATCTGAGCTGCCATAAATTCTACAGGATAGTAATACTTGAGCCAGGCTGATCTGTATGCTAATGCTGCATAAGCAGCTGAGTGAGATTTATTAAAGGCATATTTAGCGAAATCAATCATCTGATCGTATATTAAATTTGCTGTTTTTTCATTTATACCGTTTCTTACAGCTCCCCTTATCTCTAAATTTCCTTCATGGTCTTTTTTTCCGTGAATGAAATATCGTCTTTCTTCTTCCATTACCTTCATCTTTTTCTTTCCCATAGCTCTTCTTACCAAGTCAGATCTGCCCATTGAGAAACCACCTATATCTCTAACTATCTGCATAACCTGTTCCTGGTAAACCATACAACCGTAGGTTACATTTAGAATCGGCTCCAGTTTAGGATGAAGATACTCTATATTTTCCGGATTTGATTTGTTTTTAATGTAGGTAGGTATCTGAGACATTGGTCCGGGTCTGTATAATGCATTTGCAGCAACTATATTTTCGAATGAGTCCGGTTTCATCTCTTTTAAGATTGCCCTCATGCCCGTACTCTCAAACTGAAAAATACCTAAAGTATTACCATTCGCAAACATTTCATATACCTTTGGATCATCAAAACTCATATTATCAAAATCAACTTCTACTCCATAATTTTTCTCGATTAAATCCTTTGCATCTCTTGTAACCGTAAGAGTTCTAAGTCCTAAAAAGTCCATTTTTAATAGTCCAAGCTCTTCTAATTCGGTCATATTGTACTGTGTAGTAATAATATCTTTATTCCTGGAAAGTGGTACATATTCAGTTATAGGTAGTTTGGATATGACTACCCCTGCTGCATGAGTAGAGGTATGTCTTGGAAGCCCTTCTACCTTTCTCGAGATATCGATTAATTCTTTTACATCATCATCTGTTTCGTAAAGCTCTCTTAACTTTTCGTTCATCTGGAGAGCCTTTTTTATAGTTATCCCAAGTTCCATCGGAATTCTCTTCGCAATAAAGTCCACTTCTTGATAACTGAAATTCATAGCTCTACCTACGTCTCTTATGGCCCCTCTTGCTGCCATAGTACCAAAGGTCACTATTTGTGCTACTTTATCATCACCATATTTTTCTACAACATAGTCTATAACTTCTTCTCTTCTTTCGTAGCAGAAATCTATATCAATATCCGGCATAGATACTCTCTCCGGATTTAAGAATCTTTCAAAAATTAAGTTGTATTTTAAGGGATCGATATCAGTTACTTTCAAAGCGTAGGCTATTATACTTCCAACAGCTGAACCTCTTCCTGGACCTACCATTATGTCATTATCTTTTGCATATTTAATGAAGTCCCACACAATTAAAAAATAATCTACATAATCCATTTCTTTAATTACTCTTAGCTCATAATCCAATCTTCTTTTTATTTGATCAGTTATATTTGTGTATCTTTCTGAGATTCCTTTTTTACATAATTCTTCTAAGTAATCGTATTTTTCATATCCTTTTGGTACATCAAAATTAGGAAGATGAGTTGTTGAAAAATCTAATTCTATATTACATCTATCTGCTATTTTCTGTGTATTAGCTGCAGCTTCCTCCATCCCCGGAAATACTTCCATCATCTCTTCGTAGGATTTTAGATAAAATTCATTTGTAGGAAATCTCATTCTATCCTCGTCGACAGTTTTTCCCGTCTGAATACATAAAAGTATATCGTGAAATTTAGCATCTTCTTTATTAATATAGTGAGTATCATTAGTTAAAACTAAGGGTATATCAAGTTCTCCCCCTATTTCTACTAATTTCTCGTTAATAAATTTTTGATCATCTATACCTTGATTTTGCAGCTCTAAATAAAAATTATCATCACCAAATATTTCTCTGTACTCTATTGCCGTTTTCTTAGCTTTTTCAAAATTTCCATCAAGTATATACGTAGGTATCTCCCCAGCAATACATGCACTAAGACATATTATTCCCTCTGAGTATCTATTTAAAATCTTTTTATCTACCCGGGGTTTATAGTAAAATCCTCTAGTAAATCCTTCAGATACTATCTTCATTAAATTTTTATAACCTTTTTGGTTTTCGGCTAACAAAATCAAATGATATTGATTTTTATCTAAAGCAGGATCTTTATCTCTGTAACCTCTTTCAGATATATATACTTCACAACCTATTATAGGTTTAATTCCATGTTTTTTTGCTTCTTTGTAGAATTCTACTGCTCCATACATAACGCCGTGATCTGTTAAAGCAATACTATCCATGCCAAGTTCAACAGCTCTTTCCATGAGCTTAGTGATTCTTGTTGCTCCATCAAGGAGGCTAAATTCAGTATGCAAATGTAAGTGTGTAAAATTATTACTCATATATTTCACCTTTTCTAAGTCTATTATCTGTAATTATAAGTTAGTTATTCTTTATTTTATCATATTTATCAATATTACTAAACAGATTATCTTTCTAAAATTTAT
>CAZNLP010000040.1:0-11522 GCA_964574015.1 uncultured Clostridia bacterium
CTCTCTAGAATTACGTTGACTCTGTGTTATTCTATTGTCTAGGTTCTTTGCCGTCCTTTTCTTAGCGACAACTTTTATAGTTTACCATGTGGTTATCGCCGTGTCAAGAACTTTTTTTAAAAGTTTATTGCTTTTTTATGTCTTTTCTTAAGTTGCTTTATAAGATTATCATATAAGTGGTATGCTGTCAATAGTTTTTCGGGTTTTTTTCACCCTTTCTTTTGTTGAAATTTCAACACTTGGACACTGTATACAAACCACCAGGAGTCGTTTATTTGTTTTCGCTTTCTTTATTGAGTTTAACATAGATTTCATTCGCATTAACATTAATTATAAAGTTGTTGCAGAGAGTTTCGTTCGTTATTTATTTAATTTAAAAAATCGACTATTCGAATAAAAATAGTCGATTTTTTTATAATTTTATATTCCAACAACTTCGCTTCTTTTTTCCATCAATAAAATATTCTGCCATTTTCCATTTCTTCGTCCGTAAGCTTCTCTTATTCCTACTTTTTTAAATCCGCATTTTTTATGAAGTTTTATGCTTGCTTTATTTTTTACAAATATTTTAGATTGAAGTGTCCAGTATCCCTGTTTTTCACTTTCTTTTATAAGAGCACCTAAAAGTTTTGTTCCTAATCCTGTTCCTCTTGCACTTTTTTTAATATATATCCTTACATCTGCTACTCCAGAATAAACTTTCCTTGTAGAAAACTTAGTTAATGCCGCCCAACCTAAAATCTCGTTAGATCTCCTGGCAGCTAATCTGCATTCTTTAATTAATTCTTCATTCCATTTTCTCCATGTAGGTATGGTAGTTTCTAAAGTGGAGTATCCAGTTTCAAGTCCTTCTTTATATATAGCTTTTATTTCTTCCCAATCTTCTTTATAGAAATTCGATATAATTATATCTTCCAATTTCTACTCCTTAATTAGTCTTCTAAAGGCTTCATTGTAGGAAATAATATTACGTCTCTTATAGATGGTGAGTCTGTAATTAGCATTATCACCCTATCAATACCTATTCCAAGTCCTCCTGTTGGAGGCAACCCTACTTCTAATGCATTAACAAAGTCGTTATCCATCATATGGGCTTCGTCATCTCCTGCTTCTCTTTGCACAAGTTGTTCTTCAAATCTTTCTTTTTGGTCTATAGGATCGTTTAATTCAGAAAAAGCATTTGCAACTTCCCAAGTGTTTATAAAAGCTTCAAATCTATTAGTTATTCTTGGATCATCTGGATTTCTCTTGGCTAAAGGTGATACTTCCACTGGATGATGAAGCACGAATGTAGGTTGAATTAAGTCTTCCTCACAAAATTCTTCAAAAGCTAAGTTTACTATATGTCCAATTTTCATTGAATCTTCTACTTCTAGATTAAGCTTGTCCTTTGCTATTTTTCTTGCCTCTTCATCGCTATCAAGAGAATAAAAATCTATACCGGTTTCTTCTTCTACAAGTTCATGCATAGATACTCTCTTCCATGGAGGTGTCAAATCTATTTCAGTTCCTTGATAAGTAATTTTCGTTGTTCCTAAAGCTTTTTGCGCCATATATGCAATTAAGCCCTCTGTTAAATCCATCATATCGTTGTAGTCTGCATAAGCTTTGTATACTTCCATAGCAGTATACTCAGGGTTATGTTTAATCGACATACCTTCATTTCTAAACATTTTTCCCATTTCATATACACCGTCAAATCCACCTACGATAAGTCTTTTTAAAAATAATTCGTTTGCTATTCTCATAAACATATCTATATCTAATGTATTATGATGAGTAACAAATGGATTAGCTGATGCTCCTCCTGCTATAGTGTTGAGTATAGGTGTTTCAACTTCTAAATATCCTTTATCGTCTAAATATTCTCTTACTGCTTTTATAATTTTATTTCTCTTTATAAAAGTTTCTTTTACTTCTGGATTTACTATAAGATCTGTATATCTTTGTCTGTATCTCAAGTCGGGATCTTTCAGGCCGTGATATTTTTCAGGAAGTATCTGTAGTGATTTTGTAAGTAAAGTTATTTCTTTAGCTCTTATGGATACTTCACCCCTATTAGTTTTAAATACTTCTCCCTTAACACCAATTATATCTCCGATATCATAAGTTTTTAAATATTCGTACTCTTCATCTCCTAATAAATTCTGTTTAGCAAATACCTGAATTTGTCCTTTACTATCCTGTATATCGTAAAAACCAACCTTACCCTGCCCTCTCTTTGACATGATACGTCCGGCACAGGAAACAGTTTCACCTTCAAATTTTTCAAATTTATCGTGAATTTCTTTAGAATTGTTGGTTACGTTATATTTTTCTATCTTATATGGATTTCTCCCGTCTTCCATCAGTTTCTTTAATTTTTCTCTTCTTATTTTTCTAAGTTCATTTAGATTCTCAAGATCAGACATTCATTACACTCCTTTAAATTCTTAATTTATATTAAGTATCTTGTATTCTACGGTTCCTCCATCTGGGGTAGGGACAAAAACCTTTTCTCCAGGTTTTTTACCAATAAGATTTTTACCCAAAGGAGAAACATTAGAAATTTTTCCTTTGAATGGGTCTGCCTCAGCAGATCCTACTATTTTATATTCCATTTCTTCATTAAATTCTATGTCTTCTACTACAACTTTGCTTCCTACGTTGACGATTCCCGATTTATCTTTGCTATCCTGTATGATCCTTGCATTTTTTATCATATTTTCCAGTTTAGCTATTCTTCTTTCTACTTCCGCCTGTTCATTTTTTGCTTCATCGTATTCAGAGTTTTCACTTATATCTCCAAACGCCAATGCTTCCTTTATCTTTTCTGCTACTTCTTTTCTTTTAGTTACCCTTAAATATTCTATTTCATTTTTTAATTCTTCCAACCCTTCTTGGGTTAGTAAAGTTTCATTGTTATCCATTATATGTTCTCTCCTTTGAAAATATTAAGTAATCATTATTTGAATAATTATATGTGATAGACCTACAGTTGTCAAGATTATGGTTTTTCTTAATATATTAGTTCTTCTAATGTCTTTTCAAACTCTCTTCTATTTTTTGCTTTATTGATTCTATCTCTTATTTTTGCTGCATTTTCCATACCTTTAATGTACCACCCTGTATGTTTTCTCATTTCTAATACAGCTCTTCTTTTTCCTTTGAATTTTTCTATAAGACTGAAATGGTACATTATCATATTTAGTTTTTCTTTAGCTGTTATTTCTTTTTCTTCCTTATTATAAGTATTAATTAATGATTTAATCAACCAAGGATTTCCCAAAACTCCTCTTGCCAACATAACTCCGTCGCAACCTGTTTGTTCCTCCATTAACTTCCAATCTTCGACTGTAAAAACATCTCCATTACCAATAACAGGTATTGATAGATTTTCTTTGACTTCTTTTATTATAGTTCTATCAGCCTTACCGCTGTAAAATTGATTTCTATATCTTCCATGTACAGTTATAGCATCTGCCCCAGCCTCTTCTACTATTTTTGCTACTTCGACTCCGTTTAAAGAGTTTTCATCCCATCCTGCTCTTATTTTTGCAGTTACAGGTTTTTCAGATACTTTTTTTATTTTATATATTATTTCACCTACCAAATCTGGATTTTTCATTAAGGCACTACCATCTCCATTTTTGACAATTTTAGGAGCTGGACAACCAACATTTAGATCTACTAAATCAATTTTTTTGTTTTCGTTTATATATTTTTTTACAACTTCTTCGAAAATTTCAGGTTCAGATCCAAAGAGTTGTATCCCTATTGGTCTATTTCTTTCCTGTATTTTCATTAATTCATTAGTTTTTCTATCCTTATAATATAGTCCCTTTGCACTTATCATTTCTGTAAACAAAAGACCAGCTCCCATTTCATTACAAATAGTCCTGAAAGCTGAATCAGTTATGCCTGCCATAGGTGCTATTATTATATTGTTTTTTATTTCTAAATTTCCAATCTTCATATTAATCACACCAGTTTATATCATAATCCTTCCATTTTATGCTAAATATATCATCCTTAGTTTTTCCAATTAATCTTCCTGAATCATCAAGATATATGTCTTTTATCTCCTTTACAGTCTTTCTGTTTTTTTTGTTTATTTTTATATATTTATTTTTGTTTTTTAAACAATTATTGCAAATTTCTACTACTTTTAGCAAATCATTATCACAAAATATTTTTTCAAAATTTTCTTCTATTTTATTTGTAATTTCTGTTATTAAATTTTCTCTTTTCAATTCTTTTTTATAATAAACTTTTAATCCTAACATTATACTTCTATCATTTGATTTAAGGGATTTTACGCTGTCTATTTCACATAAAAAATTTTCTCCTTTAATAATTTTTTCCCAGTAGTATTCTATGTTATCGAAATACTTATTACCAACTTCTATTAAAGAAGAAGCTCCTATGTATGAAGTTATAGTTTCTATGTTTTCTTTTTCAAAATCTTCTTTTTTAAGCTTAAAAATGATGCTCATCAAGATATTTTTGTTATATTCCTTTAAATCATCTTCTGTATAAAGATTGCCTTCTGCATCTTCTTCAGACAATATCAGCATTCCTTTAGGGCACTCTTGCGATATATTTTTGCATTTTACATTAGTGGATTCTACCTCATCGAACTGCAAAAATACTCTGCCTACATACTTTGTTTTTAAGTTTTTCTCTATAATTTGATAATCATACATGTCATCACCCTTATTTTCTGATAAAAATCATACTATAAAATACAGTATAAGTCAATCTTGACCAAATCAATTTTATATAATAATACTAGTTTATAATTGACAGTTATTCTCAGTGATAATATACTTATTAGTAACCCATAATAATGAAATATTATACTAAGAAAAGTATAAAATAATTGAAGGAGTTGATTATATGGCAATAATTTTAGCAAATGACAGTATGGATGAAAAAGCTGCGAAGATATTAAATGACAAAGGTCACGATTTAATTGAGCATCACTATGAAATAGATGAACTTAAGAAAAAAATCAAAGAAGTCGATGCAATTATAGTAAGATCGGCAACGAAAATTAGAACTGAGACTATTGATGAAGCTGTTAAAGGCAACAATCTAAAGCTTATTATAAGAGCCGGAATTGGCTTAGATAATATAGATGTTGATTATGCAGAAAGCAAAGGTATAAAGGTCAAAAATACTCCAAATTCCAGCAGTCGTTCTGTTGCAGAACTAGCTATAGGGCAAATGATAAGTTTAGCTAGATACACATACATAGCTAATGTAACAATGAGAGATGGACAATGGAACAAAAAACAGTATAAAGGAACTGAAGTTTTAGGTAAAGAGTTGGGTATTGTTGGTTTTGGAAGAATTGCTAAAATAACAGCAGAACTTGGAAATGCTTTAGGTATGAAGGTTTCTTATACAAACAGAAGTGGACCTAAAGATGGTTATGAAGAATATAAATATAAGGAATTTGATGATTTATTAAAAGAATCTGATTATTTATCTATACATGTTCCCTTTGATAAAGATAAAGGTGCATTGATTAATAATGAAGCTTTCTTAAAAATGAAAGAAGGAGTGTATATTGTAAACTGTTCAAGAGGTGGTGTTGTTGATGAGGCTGCTCTTCTAAAGGCTCTGGATTCGGGAAAAGTTGCAGCTGCAGCTGTCGATGTTTTCGAAGAAGAACCAACTAAAAACAAAGAACTTTATACTCACCCAAAAGTTGCATTAACACCTCATATCGGAGGCTCCACTAAAGAAGCACAGGCTAGAATAGGCCAAGAAATAATTTCAGTAGTTGACCAATTTTTTAAATAAATTATATATAAGAGGAGGATTATAATGCACAAAAAACTATTTATTCCCGGTCCAACGGAGGTAAGAGACGATGTATTAGAAAAAATGTCTACTCCCATGATAGGCCACAGATCTAAGGATGCTTCTGTGCTTCAAAGAAGCATTAGCGAAAAAATGATGAAATTATTATACACTGAAAACCAGATTTTACTATCTACATCTTCAGGTAGTGGATTCATGGAAGCTGCTATAAGATCATGTACTAAAAAAAGAGCTGCTGTTTTTGCAGTAGGTGCTTTTGGAAAAAGATGGCACGATATGGCTAAAGCCAACGGTGTACCTGCAGATTTATTTGAAGTCGAGTGGGGAAAACATACAACACCAGAGATGGTTGATGAAGTGCTTTCCACGGGTAAATATGACTTGATTACAGTAACCCACAACGAAACATCAACAGGAGTTATGAATCCAGTCGGAGATATAAGTGAAGTAGTAAAAAAATACCCAGATGTAGTATTCTGTATAGATACTGTTAGTTCTGCTGCAGGTGCTAAAATTGAAGTTGATAAATGGGGTGTAGATATCTGTGTTACATCTACACAAAAAGCTTTAGCTTTACCTCCAGGATTGGCAATATGCAGTATCTCAGAGAAAGCCGTAAAGAGAGCTGAGTCTGTAGAAAACAGAGGTTTTTATCTTGATATACTTAGAGTATACAATTATATTGGTAAGAAAGATCATCAGTATCCATCTACTCCAAACTTATCTTTAATGTTTGCTTTAGATTATCAGCTTGATAAGATAATGGAAGAAGGTATAGAAAATAGATTTAATAGACATACAGAAATGGCAAATTATGTTAGAGACTGGGCAAAGAAAAATTTTGAGCTCTTTGCTGAAGAAGAATTTGCATCTAATACTGTAACAGCCGTTAAAAACACTAAAGGAATAAGTGTAAAAGAATTGAATAGTGAGTTGGCTAAAAGAGGTTTCGCAATTTCAAACGGGTACGGAGATTTAAAGGAAAAAACTTTTAGGATAGCTCATATGGGAGACATAACCTTAGAAGAAGTTAAAGATGTATTAGATAATATTAATGAAATATTAGGGTTATAATATATATATTTAGGAGGAGATTATATGGCTAAAGTTAAACCTTTTAAAGGCATTAGGCCTAAAAAAGAATTTGTACAAGAAGTCGCAAGTTTGCCTTACGATGTTATGAGCAGAGAAGAAGCTAAAGAAATGGCAAAGGATAATCCATGGTCATTTTTACACGTGGTAAGATCTGAGATAGATTTAGATGACAGTGTAGATATACACTCTGAAGAAGTTTATAAAACAGCAAGAAAAAATTTAGATAAATTTATTAAAGAACAGGTTTTAAACCAAGACGAAAAAGATAATTTTTATATCTATAGACAAATAATGAACGGGAGAGTACAAACCGGATTAGTTGCCTGTACTTCTATCGATGATTACGAAAATAATATTATTAAAAAACACGAGTTTACAAGACCAGAAAAAGAGCAGGACAGGATAAATAATTTTGACTACTGTGATGCTAACACTGCTCCAATATTTTTATCCTATAGAAAAAACGATAAAATAAATACTATTATAAATGATTGGATAAAGTTCCATATGCCTGTTTATAATTTTAAGTCTGATGACGGTGTTACTCATATAGTGTGGGTAGTCGATGATGAGAATAAAGTTGAAAAATTATCAAACTTGTTTGATAGAGTAAAATATCTTTATATAGCCGATGGACATCACAGAACTGCCTCTTCATACAAAGTAGGTTTGAAGAGAAGAGAATCTAATCCAGATTATACAGGGGAAGAAGAGTTCAACTACTTTATGTCGGTAATTTTCCCAGATGATGATTTATTCATTATGGATTACAACAGAGTCGTAAAAGACTTAAATGGAAATTCAGTAGAAGAATTTTTATCCAAGGTTGAAGAAAAATTTAAAATAGATAAATATAGACATAATGCACCTTACAAACCTCTAAAGAAACATACTTTTGGAATGTATTTAGGAGACGAATGGTATAAATTAACTGCAAAGGAAGGTACCTTTGATAGTGAAGACCCTGTAGAAAGTTTAGATGCATCAATACTTCAATCAAATTTACTTAAACCTATATTAGGTGTTGAAGATCCTAGGACTAGCGATAAGATAGATTTTGTTGGTGGAATTAGAGGGTTAAAAGAGTTGGAAAAAAGAGTTGATGAAGAAATGAAGGTTGCCTTTTCTATGTATCCTGTAACCATCAAGGATTTGATGAAGGTAGCAGATACAGGAAATGTTATGCCACCTAAATCTACCTGGTTTGAACCAAAACTAAGAAGTGGTTTATTTGTACACAAATTATCTTAATAAAAAAAGAGAGTAGGATTTAAAAATTCTACTCTCTTATTTTTTCTCGAATTTTAAATTGAATATTATGTAATCTTTCTCAATCTCAGCCCAGATTTCTCCACCGTTTATTTCCACAATTTCTTTGCTTATAGCTAATCCTAGTCCACTACTTTTCCCTTCATTTCTGGATACATCTTTTATGTACATTCTTTCAAATATATTTTCCAGCTCTTCAGAGTCAAATTTTTCTTCTATCTTATTTTTAAATCTTACATATATATTCTCCTCATCACTATCTGTTTCTATGATAAAATCTCCCGGTTTTTTAGCATATTTAACTGCATTCATTATTAAGTTCTCAAATAATCTTACAATTAACAAGGGATCTGCAGATATATAAGATTTTTCTTTTTTTATGTTAGTTTTTAATTGAAGTTTATTAAACTTTATTATATATGCATACTCTTCTTTTATTTGATTTATTAGAAGATTTACATCTATTTTTTGTTTTTCTACAATCATTTTTTCGCTTGTAATTTTCGTGTATTCAAATAATCTATCTGTTAATTCTTTAAGTTGGATAGCTTTATTATAAGAAATTTCTGCATATTCCTTTAAATTCTTTTTATTTTCATATTTGTCATCTTTAATTAAATTAAGATATCCGATTATTGATGTTAGAGGACTTCTCAAATCATGAGACATATTAGTTATAAGCTCTCTTTTAGATTTTTCTATTTTTTCTTCATACTCACTTCTTTCTTTTAAAGAATATGCCATATAATTGATGTTTCCAGCTAAAGAGGTAAGTTCATCGTTTCCTTTTAAGTCAATAAAGGTAGACAAATTTCCTTTCGCTATATTTTCTACTTTTTTTGATATTTCATTTATATAGTTTATCCTTCTATTTGATAGTTTGAAAAATAATCCAACAAAAAATATTACAGATAGTATTATTATAATCACAGCTAATATGTCTTTATCAAAATTATTTCCCTGATATTTACCCTCTACGAAGGCAATATGTTTACTACCATTAAAATCAAAAGTTTCATAAAGTATAAAGTCTCTGTAATCAAGACGCTCTACTCCACCGTTAAATATAATAGCACCGGTCTCATCTACTATATTTAAGTGATATATATTGTCTATTTTTATTCTGCTTTCAAGATTATTTCTCACTGAATTAAGAGGAATTGCTTCTCTATTTTCAATATCTTCAACTACTTCCAGCAGGTAATCTCTTGCTTTCTGCCTTTCGTCAATATATTTCTCTTCTTTAATGTCTGTATATATACCATTGGAAAAATAAAAAAGAAATAATCCTAAAGTAAGACTTATAATTAATGCAATAATAAAATTTCCTAAAAATTCAGTTTTAAGACTTTTTTCAACGTTAATTTTTTTCAACCTTGTAGCCAACTCCCCATATAGTTTTTATGTATTTAGGATTCTTATAGTCATCTCCAAGTTTCTCTCTTAGTTTTCTTATATGAACTGTAACCGTATTGTCAGTAACAAAAAATTCATCCTTCCAAACCTGATTGTATATTTTTTCTATGCTAAAAACCTTCCCTTTATTTTCTCCTAAAAGTCTTAAAATATCAAATTCTGTTTTAGTCAAATGTATTTCTTTATCATCTACGAACACCTGGTGATTATCTATATCTATAACTAAGTCTTCTATTTTTATTTTATTTTCTTCTTCCTCTTCACCTATTCTATCAAAAACTCTTACTCTTCTAATATTTGCTTTTACCCTTGCAACAAGTTCTAAAGGATTAAAAGGTTTAGTTATATAATCATCTCCACCGGCTGTAAGTCCGGTAATTTTATCTTGGTCCTCAGTTTTAGCAGTTAAAAATATAATAGGCATCTTATGCTTTTCTCTTATTTTCATACATGCTTCAGTTCCGTTTATCTTAGGCATCATAATATCAAGTATAATTAAATCAATTTTATTGTTATCAACAATATTTATAGCTTCTCCTCCATCTACAGCTGTAAATACTTTGTAGTTTTCGTTTTTTAGGTATATCTTTATCATATTTCTAATATCTTTATCGTCATCCACTACTAATATATTTTCTTTACTCATAATAACCTACCTTTCTATATATAATATACTACAAATTATTGAACTTTAGGTTAATAAATAATTAAGTATTTATGAATATAGTAAAAAAGTCTTGAATGTTTACCATCCAAGACTTGTAATTTTAAGCTTCTGATAATATTTCTTTAAATTGTTCTGCATCTAAAGTTTCTTTTTCAAGTAAAGCTTCTGCTACTTTGTGAAGTTTCTCCATATTGTCTTTTAATAAATTTTCTGCTTTATAATAAGCTTTGTCTATTATAGTTCGCATTTCATTATCAATTTTAGCAGCAACTTCTTCAGAGTAGTTTTTGCTCTTAGAAAAATCTCTTCCTAAGAATACTTCATCTTCATCACTTCCATAGCTCATTGGCCCTAATTCCTCACTCATACCATAGTGAGTAACCATTCCTCTGGCTATCTTAGTTGCTCTTTGTATATCATTGGATGCTCCTGTACTTATATCATCAAGAACCAATTTTTCAGCAACTCTTCCACCTAGTAGATGAACTAGAGTTTCTTCCATTTCTGTTTTGGACTTATAGTATTTATCTTCTTTTGGCAGTATCATAGTAAAACCACCAGCTCTACCTCTTGGTATTATAGATATCATATGAACAGGATCCGTATTTGGAAGCATTGTAGCTACTAATGCATGCCCTGCTTCATGATAAGCCGTCAACCTTTTTTCTTTTTCACTTATTACCTTACTTCTCTTCTCAGGTCCTGCTATTACTTTAGTTATAGATTCTTCAATAGTTTCCATTGGTATTTTTTCAAGATTATTTCTTGCTGCCAACAGAGCCGCTTCGTTTAGAAGGTTTTCTAGATCTGCTGGTGTAAATCCAGGAGTTCTTCTTGCTATGATTTCCAGTTCCACATCGTCTGCAAGAGGTTTATTTTTAGCATGTACTTCTAAAATAGCTTCTCTACCTCTTATATCAGGTATCCCTATATGAACCTGTCTATCAAATCTTCCCGGCCTTAAAATTGCTGGGTCCAAGATATCAGGTCTGTTAGTTGCAGCAATCATTATTATACCTTCATTAACTCCAAATCCATCCATTTCTACAAGCAACTGATTTAGGGTTTGTTCTCTTTCGTCGTGACCTCCACCAAGTCCAGCTCCTCTTTTTCTTCCTACTGCATCTATCTCATCTATAAATATAATACAGGGAGCATTTTTCTTAGCTTGTTCAAATAAGTCTCTAACTCTTGAGGCCCCAACACCTACAAACATTTCTACGAAATCGGAACCACTTATACTGAAAAAAGGTACTCCTGCTTC
>CAZNLP010000040.1:11622-14106 GCA_964574015.1 uncultured Clostridia bacterium
GATTGGTTCATAAATACAAACCAGAAAATAGCAAATAGTGCTATCATTCCTAAAGTAGGTAAAAGTTGAATATAAAAAGGTGTCTCTGGAATAGGCTCCCCTTCCATTCTAACAACTCCTGCTTCTACATCTGCAGCTAAGTATTTATTGTATAAATCTTCCATGACTACATTAGGAACATAGGATGTAAACTGAGTTCCATCATTTAAAGTTCCCTCTACAGTATTTTCTATGAAATTAATGCTGTTTATATTTTTACTCTGAAGTTCTTCTATTAATTGAGAAAAAGAAATTTCTTCAGGCTGTACTCCAGTGTTCGACATCATGCTTACTATAAGCAGTATAACTACAAATATTGCTATATAAATTCCGATGCCTTTTGCAAATTTCTTCATTTAATCCTCCTTGCTTATTTATATAAATGATTCTTTTTTGATTTTCGTTATCACTAATTTGTTATTGTACCATAATAATGATAGGGTTTCAATATATCTATTTGTAAATTTCTTCTTTTAAAACAAATATATATGGTATATTTCTGAATTTTTCAGCATAATCAAGTCCATATCCTACAACAAACTCATCTTTGATTTCAAAGCCTACGTACTTAGTATCTACATCTGCTTCTCTATTTGCAGGTTTATCTAAAAGAGTGCAAATTTCCATTGAATTAGGATCTCTTGATTTTAAGTTGTCTAATAAATAGGATAGTGTCAGTCCAGAATCAATTATATCTTCAACTATTAATACATCTTTACCTTCAATACTCTCATCGAGATCTTTAATAATTCTTACTACTCCACTTGATTTTGTAGAATTTCCGTAACTTGATACAGCCATAAAGTCGATAGCAAGAGGAATTTTTATTTCTTTTATTAAATCTGAAACAAACATTATAGCACCTTTAAGAACACATATTACTACCAGATCTTTACCTTTATAGTCTTCAGTTATTTTTTTTCCTAATTCTTTGACTTTATCTTGCAATTCTTTTTCGCTAATCATAACTTCCTTGGTCAGTTTCTCTAGATTCATCCTATACCTCCACTATTTCAATTCTAGTTTTATTTTTTGTTTCTTCTGTTATTCTATATTTATTGTTCATTCTATATCCACCAATCCATATAATATTATCATCATCAGATATTATAGGAATTTTTTTTCTTTTTTCTTTAGGAATTTTTTCATCAATAAAATAATCTTTTACTTTCTTTCTGCCCTTCATACCTAAAGGTTGAAATTTATCGCCAGATTTTCTGTTTCTTACTTTTAAGTTACCCTTTATTTTATCCTTATCTATTAGTATATTATTGTTTGTAGTTGTTATAATTCCTTCTATATCATCTTCTACAACAATTTTAATGTTTAACTCTTCTATATAGTTTATCCCTTTGTTAAGGTTATATTCATAATTTTTAAACTTTTTTTTATTTCTAATGATTATTTTACCGTAAGAAACTTCGCCGATAATTTTATCTCCTAAATCGATTGTCTTACCGGTTTCATTTTTTGTAATAAAATCATCGAGGTAATCTATATGCTTTCTTTCTACATCTACCTTGTTACCTTTTACTATTTCAATAGAATTTCTAAGTATTCTATTTCTTAATCCTTTTGAGTTGGTAAGAAGATTTTCAATGTCTAATTCAATTTTTTCATCATTTTTTAAAATCAAAGCTTTTTTAAACTGTCTCCCTACTGCTTCTTCTATTATTTTGTAATCATCCTTCATATTCTCAGACATTCTGAATAATGTATCTTTTAGATTTTTATTAAATTTTTCTTCAATATAAGGTATCAGTTCAAGTCTTATTTTATTTCTTCCATAAATAGGCTCTTCGTTTGTTTTATCTATACAGTATTCTAATTTTAGTGAATCTAATGTTCCAACTATATCTTTTTTTTCGATGTTTAATATAGGTCGAATCACATTATCTTGTTTGTAATCCATACCAGTTAAACCTTCTATACCGGTTCCCCTTATAATTCTCTGAATAAGTGTTTCTCCCTGGTCATCCTTATTATGAGCAGTTGCTATTAATCCTTCGCCTATTTCTTCGAGGATTTTGTTAAAAAAACCATATCTTATTATTCTGCCAGCTTCTTCTTCTGTTATCTTTTCTTTCTTTGCTAAGATTGATGCGTTTTGTCTTTTTACGAAAAGTTTAACATCATATTTTTCACATAGTTTTCTTACAAATTCTTCATCCCTATCGGCATCTTCTCCTCTATAAAGATGATTTATATGAGCTGCATAAAGATTAAATTCCATTTTATCTTTTAATAATCTTAGTCCGTGAAATAAAAAAACAGAATCCGGTCCTCCGGATAAACCTATTAATATATTATCTGATACATTTATTAGGTTGTATTCTTCTATATTTTTATATATTTTATTAAAAAATTTATCCATTATCACACTTCCTGAGTTTTTATTCTAACATTAAATAATAATATTTACAATTAACATATATTAATAAAAAT
>CAZNLP010000041.1:0-13989 GCA_964574015.1 uncultured Clostridia bacterium
TAATTATAATTCAAACTTTAGGAAAAATAGATGTAGGTTTAGCTAAATTTATGGGTGCTTCGGTTTTCCCTGTTGGTTTAATATTGGTGGTAGTAGCTGGTGCAGAGCTTTTTACAGGAAATAATCTTATGACTATCTCTGTTCTTGCAAAAGAAGAGAAATTTTCAAAAGTTCTTAAAAATTGGTTCTTTGTATATACTGGAAATATTATAGGATCTATTATACTTGCTTATTTATTAAGCAGGTCTGGACTATATGTTGGAGAAGCAGGATTAAAGGCTCTTGCAGTAGCTGAGAGTAAGGTTTCAATTACCTTAACCGAAGCTTTAATTAGAGGTATTATGTGTAACATGCTAGTTGTTTTAGCTGTATGGATGCAGGCTGGTACCCAAAATACAGTAGGGAAAATATTAATACTTTGGTTCCCAATAATGCTCTTCGTATTATCCGGATTTGAACACAGTATAGCCAACATGTATTTTGTTTATTTAGGTAAATTTTTAGGAGCAACTTATAGTTGGTCTGATATGTGGATTTATAATTTAATTCCTGTAACTATCGGTAATATGATAGGTGGAGCTATTATAGTTCCTTTTGGATACTGGTATGTTTATCTAAATAATAAGAAAGAAAAGTCGAATTTTGCTGCATAAGAGTCACTGTATAGATTTTTTTATAAAAAAGGCACTTAAGAAATTTACTCCATTTAATTCTTAGGTGCCTTTTTGGTATTTATTTTATTTTGGACTATCAGCAAATTTTGTAAATCTTTCAACCCATGCAAGTTCTATAGTACCGGTAGGTCCGTTTCTATGTTTTGCTATTTTAACTTCGGCTATGCCTCTTTTTTCTGTATCTTCGTGGTAGTATTCGTCTCTGTATAAAAACATAACTACGTCGGCATCCTGCTCTATAGCTCCAGACTCTCTAAGGTCTGATAGTATAGGTCTGTGATCCTGTCTCTGCTCCGGAGCACGGGATAGCTGGGAAAGGGAAATGACAGGACAGTTCATCTCTCTAGCGAGGCCTTTAAGTCCTCTTGAAAGACTGGATATCTCCTGCTGTCTACTTTCAGCTTTTCCTTCACCTTCCATAAGCTGCAGGTAGTCTATGACTATAAGGTCAAGTCCCTGTTGTGCGCTTAATCTCCTGCACTTAGACTGGAGTTCAAAGAGAGTTATACCTGGTGTATCGTCGATATATATATTAGCTTCAGAGATGCGACTACTGGCTCTTGTTATCTTATCCCAGTCGTCTCCTTCAAGTTGACCGCTCCTCAGTTTATTACTTTCAACTAAGGATTCCATACTAACTATTCTCTGTACCAGCTGCTCTTTTGCCATCTCAAGACTAAATACTGCTACATTTGCTTTGTCCTTTACTGCTGTATTAAGAGCTAGATTTAATGCTAAGGCTGTTTTTCCCATAGAAGGTCTAGCTGCAATTAGTATGAAGTCGGATTTTTGAAGTCCTGCCGTCAATCTATCTATGTCTGCAAATCCTGTTGTTAGTCCCGTCATAGTACCGTCGTGACTTGCTCTTTCCTCAAGTAGGTTAAATACATCCAAGACTACATCTTTCATATGAGAAAAGTCTCGCCTTTCTCTTTCTTGAGAAATGTCGAAAATTCTTTTCTCTGCAAGTTCTATGAGGCTTTTAACTTCATCCTGGTCTTGATAACCTTTTGAAAGTATTTCATTAGCAGCTTTTATTACATTTCTTGTTATGTATTTTTCTTCTATAATTTTGCAGTAGGCTTTTGCATTTTTCGGTGAATAGACATTTTCTGCAAGACCTGCAAGATAGTCAACTCCACCTACCTGATCTAGTTTATCTCTTTTTTTTAGTTCTTCTGTTATGGTAAGTAAGTCAACGGGCATATTGGCATGAGCAAGCTTTTTAGCTGCTTCAAATATTTCCATGTTGCCGTCATAGTAGAAAAAATCGCCTTTTAGCTGATCTACAGCTACTTCCAAGGCATCTTCGTCTATAAGCATGGCTCCAAGCAGAGTTTGTTCTGCTTCTATACTATGAGGTGGTACCTTACCTAAGATATTATCCGACATTTAAACACCTTCTTTTTATTCTTCACCTTCGATTGTTACTTTTACCTGACCTTTAACTTCAGGGTGGAGTTTTACGTCTACCATATGTTCCCCTGTGTTTTTAATAGGTTCTTCAAGTTCGATTTTTCTTTTGTCTATTTTAATTTTGTGTTCTTTTTCTAATACTTCTGCTATGTCTTTTGTGTTTACTGATCCGAATAATTTTCCATTTTCTCCGGCTTTTATTTTTATCAACACGTTAACTTTTTTAAGGTTTTCTGCATATTCCTGAGCATCTTCAAGTTTATCCTCAGCTAATCTTGCTTCTTCTTTCTTTCTTCTTTTTAGTATTCTTACATTTTCTTTTGTTGCTTCATCAGCAACTCCTTTTGGGATAAGGTAGTTTCTTGCATATCCATCTGCCACCTCTACTAAATCTCCCTCTTTACCTAATTTACTAACTTCTTCTCTTAATATTACTTTCATTATTTATCATCCTTTCTTTTGTTTTCTGTTTTATATTTTAAAATTGCTTTTTTAAGCATTTCTTTTGCTTCTTCTATGGTTTTGTCCTTAAGTTGAACTCCTGCAGAGGTCATATGTCCTCCTCCTCCAAGGGATTCGAGTATTATGTGTACGCTTATATCTCCGATGGATCTTCCGCTGATGTGAATTTCATCGGATTTTTTTACAAGAACAAAACTTGCTTTTACTCCTTTAACTGATAAAAGCTCTGTAGCACTTTGGGATGCAATTATTACTCCTTCTTTTTCCACTTCATCGAGGTGTGAAATGGCTATATCATCAAATACTATTTCAGCTCTGTTGATAATGTCTGATTTGATTTTCCATACTTTTATATCATCACTGAAAAGTTTTTTAACGCTTATTGTATCGGCGCCGGCTCTTCTAAGATAAGATGCAGCTTCAAAGGTTCTAACACCGGTTTTAAAGGTAAAGTTATAGGTGTCGACCATTATCCCGGCCATTAGTGCTTCAGCTTCAAAGGTTGTAAGCTGTACTATATCATCCATATAGTGAATTATTTCGGTTATTAACTCACTGGTGGAAGATGCGTAAGGTTCTAAGTAGTCCAGCACAGGGTTTTCAAGATATTCTTCTCCTCTTCTGTGGTGGTCGATAAGAACTACTTTTTCAGCTTCATTTACTATTTCAGATGCTTCTGCAAAGCTTGGTTTATGGGTATCTACCATTACTACCACAGTGTCTTCTTTCATGTATTTCTTTGCAGTTTCTGTATTTACTATTGCATTTATATATTCATCGCTTTCTTCTAATTTGGTTCTTTCGTATATATTATCTAGGGCTGGATTTATATCGTTTAAAACTATATGGGCTTTTCTATTCATTCCTTTAGCTATTGCAAATATTCCAATAGATGCTCCAAAGCTGTCCATGTCTCCTACCTTATGCCCTGTAATAATTACATTTGAACTTTGAGATATTATCTGTCTAAGAGCATAGGATATCATTCTCGCTTTGACCTTGGTTCTTTTTTCTACAGCTCTACTTTTTCCTCCGTAGTATCTTACTTTTCCTGAACTTTTTATTACAGCTTGATCGCCACCTCTACCTAAGGCTATGTCTAGTGCTCCTTTGGCATATTCCCACTGCTGGTTAATTGTTTTGGTGTTTACACCTATTCCCATACTTAGAGTAAAATAATCTCCATTTTCAGCCTTAAGTTCTTTAATATCTTCAAGAATGTCGAATCTTTTTGTTTCGAGATTTTCAAGGTATTTGTTTTCAAATAATATTACATACCTATCATCTAAGTATTTAAGGGCAACTCCATTCATTCTTTTTGCAAAAGTATCAAGTTTCTTTTCTATTTCTCCGGACAATGAGGATTTTTCCATCTTGTCCATGTCTTTCCCAAGTTCGTCGTAGTTGTCTATCTCTACAATACATATTACTGTTTTTTCATCGTTGTATAAATCTCTAAGAGTAGAGAATTTTGTGTTGTCAAGCCAAAACATCATATATAGAGAGTCTTCTTCATCTTCTCCATCTACTTTATTAAAAAGTACGTTGTATTCTTTGTTGCCGTAGCTTACATCAACAGATGATTTGTTTTCTTCAAGTCCCTGTAAAGGAAAATCTTTAAAATAGTCTACAACATTTTCCTTATGGTCTACTTTTTCTCCTACTATATCTTTAAACTTACTATTATACCAAAATATATCTCCCTTTTTATTTATTATTAAAAGGGGTATAGGAAAGTTCAGAAGTGTTTTCCTGGACATATCATCGATATTGTTTGTAAATTCAATGAGGTATCTGTTCAGCTCTTTTTTTCTTTTTTCGTATTTTTCTACTGAATTTCTCATGGCTAATAAAAGCACCAAAAAAGATACCAGAGCTATAATATAATGTCCTAATGCTGTTAATATTAGGATATAGGCTATACTTAGATAGAAGAAAATGCTGTTTTCTTCTAGTAAAAATTTTGGTCCTTTAAAAGGCTTCATATAATCACCTATTGCTTTCTTTCAACTTTCTAAAATCGAATATTACATCAGCTATACCTGCAAGCAGCAGCATTATTGTAAATATAGGAACAAAGATTACCGCTAATAAAACTATGGCCCAAACAACATTACTTACATTATATTGGGTTATCATAAATCTAACAAGGGCTAATCCCTGAATAAAGAACACTATTTGAAACAGTATTATGAAATTGTCCGATAAAGCTTCACTGTTTACAAAATTCAATCTTCCTACTATAAAGGTAAGTACCATTATTACTACTATTCCTAATGCTATGTTACTTGGAAGTCTAAAGTTTTGAAAGCTTCCGAGTTTTCTTATTTTTAACTTGAGTCTTTTTGCAATTTTTTGAGCTGCATAGTAGTTTATAGTTACCATACCTATAGCTGTTAGTATAACTACCGAAGGAATTATTCTGATTGCAGTATTTATCATATCTTCGTAGAAATCTTTGTTTGCTTCAAGCTGTTCCTGCATACCTTCAAAGTTTGAGAACAGGCTTTCCTGCATTTCAAAGCTTTCTCTAAACATATTTGTAAGGTAATCTACAAGATTGACTTCTAAAAACAACTGCATGATAAAAAGCAGCACTATGAATGAAGCTAAAAACGCCAAACCTCCGAAAAATATTGTAACTGAGGGTTTTTTATCCTTGTATATAAAGTAGCTCATCACTGCTGCCATAGGAGTATATAGAATTAGATAGTACATACCTGATTGAACTCCAAGTAATATTGTTGCTATAATTCCTGCTGTAATCAAGGCCATTATTGAGGCTTTGTAGTCCTGTCTTTTCGCCAGTATTATAGCCGGTAGTGCATATATGAAATCGATAAAGGGAAATATTAATGTTCCTATTATCGCAAATATTAGTAATATTCCGGCTACTAAGGCTGATTCTGTGAGTCTTGATGTTTTACTATTTCTACTCAATTTTTTCACCTTTCGTTTATGTTAAAAAGTTGATTGATTTTTCTCATTCTGAGTATAATAATTTTACATTTAAAGGCTCTTAATGTCAAATTAAAAGAAAAGATGGTTATAAGATCCTTCATAAGTAATTTAATACTGCAAGTTTCAGGATGACATATTAGTCAAAATCAGGATGACATATTAGTCAAGGTCGGGATATCTGGAATTAAATTGCTGCTTGTCTTAATTTTATCTAAACATTATAATTAGTTTAAGTTTTTAATTTAATTTCCGATATAAGTAATTAGATGTTAAACCATTAGTTAAGGAGTTTTATCTTGAATAATTTAGATTTATACAAAATTATGCAGCTTCATCCAAGTTCAGATAGTGACATGGTCTCTCATGCATATAAAAAATTATGCAAAAAATACCATCCCGACTTGAATAGTAATACTCATGATGTCATGCAGAAAATCAATCATGCTTATGAAGTATTAAGCAATGAAAAGTCGAGAGCCTTGTATGATAAAAGTTACAGTTATTTTAAAAATAGTAGTAATTTGTATGAAGAAGGCCAATTAAAAAAAGCTTCAGATAATTTAAATAATTACTTTAAATCTTTAATTACAAATAATTATAAAAAAGCTTACAGTTTAATAAGTAGTGCCGATAAGTCTAAAATTACTTATGATAATTTTAGGGATTGGCAAAAAACTGTATCTAAATTTTACAAAATAAAAGATTACAATATTACCCTTTTAGATAATTATTACAACAAAAAAGTCTGCAGTAAAAATTATCCTCAAGTAGCAGAATTTAAAATAGATATTATAGAAAAGGATTTAGCTTCGAAAAATAAAAATAAAGAAAGAATTAATAAATTTTTACTTAAAGAATCCAAGGATTGGAAAGTTTATTTAGGGTATAGGAAGTTAAATGAGTACACTGAAAAACTTAAGGTTTTTAACAGCTTAGTTGCTGACAATTTAGATAAGTTTAATAGTTACTCTAATGATAATTTTTTAAAAATTATCGAGAAAGAAAACTACCGAAAAGAAAGATACGGCAGCGACTTTGCTCTTTTACTCTTTGAAATAACAAATTATGAAGATTTAAAGCTTGAAATCAATGATAATATTGAAAACTATATGAAGATAGTTTTTGAAGAATTACAAGATTTGTATAGATTGATAGATGAATTTGCACGGTACGGCAATGATAAATTCTTTTTGATTTTACCGGAAACAACAGAGAAAGAAGCTGCTGCTGTAGTTGAAAAAACTATTTCTTTTTTTATTTCCCAAAGACCTTATCCATTAAAAATAGATCACGTTATAATAAATGACTTTGGTTTTTCAGCCGCTAAAATCATGAACTTGGCTTTAACTGAACTTCTTTTGAAGAAAAGAAATTAGTCTTTATTAAATTTTAATTTGTTTTTATCCTTATATAATATATAATGTATTTATTAGAATTTTTATAATGGAAGGTGGATTAAATGAAAATATTAAGATTTAAAAGAGTTTTTGTTTGGTTGGTAATTATAGCTATGGTTTTATCAACTTTAAGTATAGCTTTTGCTGAAGAAACACTAGAGCCTGAAGAAAAAACGGAAGAAGAGCTCTACGAAGAAAATTTAGAATTTATGCAAAAGGTGGTAGAATTTGTTAAAGATAACTACCTGTACGATGTATCTTATGATGAAATAGTTGATGGTATGTATGAAGGAGTTTTTGATAAGTTAGATAAGTACAGTGAATACTATTCACCGAAAGAATACAAATCTTTTAGAGAAGAACTTTCCGGTGAGTTTACAGGGGTCGGGATTCAAATACAAAAAGAAGGTAATTATATTTCTGTAGTAACACCTCTCAAGGAATCTCCCGCTGCTGAAGCAGGTATAAAAGCTAAGGATAAAATAGTAAGTGTAGACGGAGAAGATATAACTGGATTTACTACTAGAGAAGCTGCTGAGTTAATTAAAGGTAAGGCTGGAACTTCAGTAAGGTTAGGAATCCTAAGAGCCGGCGAAGAACTTTTTTTCAACATAAAAAGAGATGTTATAACCATAAGCTCTGTAAATGCTGAAATGCTAACTGATGATATAGGGTACATAGAAATAACTCAGTTTAACGATAATACTTTAGGGCTTTTTGCCCAGGAAATTGGAGCTTTTGATAGAGATGAAGTTCATAAACTTGTGATAGATTTAAGGAATAATCCTGGAGGAAGTCTTGATACTGTAATAGAAATGCTTACTTTCTTCGTACCTAAAGGTCCGGTAGCTCATATAGAATATGCAAATGGAGAAACTGATGAATATACCAGTTCTTTAGAAGTAGATACTTTTGATATAGCAGTACTTGTAAACGAAGGTTCAGCAAGTGCTTCAGAGATATTTGCAGGAGCTGTACAGGATAGAGATGCTGGAACTGTAATAGGTACAAAAACTTATGGAAAAGGAACTGTACAGAGTTTATATCCTTTAAGAAACGGTGCAGGTATTAAGTTAACAATGGCTGAGTATTTTACTGCAAATAAAAATAAAGTTGAAGGAATAGGTATCACTCCGGATATAATAATAGAAGATACCTTTGAAGAAAAAGATATAGATATATCTAATATCCCTGAACTGGATAAGTACAGAAAACCAAAGGTGGGTATTGTTGGCCTGGATGTTTTAGGCGCTGAAATGGTTTTAAGTCTCCTAGACTACAATGTTACAGGTCCTGATGGAATCTTTGATGAAACTTTAGAAAGAGAATTGAAAAAGTACCAAGAAGATAAAGGACTGTATTCCTACGGTGTTCTTGATTATACAACTCAAGAATCTTTAACTCAAAGTTTAGAAGACTTTTTAAAATCAGATAAAGTAGATGAACAACTTGAAGAAGCAATTGATGTTTTAGGTAATTAGTTATACTCCCTATTATCCCTTTTAAAAGCCCTGTAATCTATAATAGATTACAGGGTTTTGTTTTTGCTCAATTTTAATTTTACTCGTCTACAACTAAGGTTCCGCTTTTCCCGTTTAAGGCTTCTTCTGCCTTGTCTAAGGATGCTATTACTGCTTTTCTTCCTTTTTTAGATTTTGCAAATTTTACTGCTGCCTTTACTTTTGGAAGCATACTTCCTGGTGCAAAGTGGCCTTCTTCTATATACTTTTCTGCTTCTTTTACTGTCATTTTATCTAAGTCTTTTTGATTTTCTTTTCCAAAGTTTATTGATACTCTCTCTACTGCTGTAAGGATTGTGAAGTAGTCTACATCCATAATTTCAGCTATTTTTTCCGAGGCGAAGTCTTTATCTATAACTGCAGGGACTCCTTTAAGAGAATTTCCTTCTTTTACAACGGGTATTCCTCCTCCTCCAACAGTTATAACTACATAATCTTTTTCAATTAGAGCTTTAACTATATCTTTTTCAACTACATCTACAGGTATCGGAGAAGGGACTACTCTTCTGTATCCTCTACCGGAATCTTCTATCATCTGGTATCCTTTTTCTTTAACTATCTGATCTGATTCTTCTTTTGTGTAGAATTTTCCTATTGGTTTAGATGGATTTTTAAAAGCTTGATCGTCTTTATCTACTTCCACCTGAGTTACTATAGTTGCTACAGGTTTTTCAATGTTTCTGTTCAACAACTCTTCTCTTATAGCATTTTGTAGATGATATCCTATATATCCCTGACTCATAGCTCCGCATTCCGGGAAAGGCATCTCCGGTGTTTTTGCTGCAGATTTTGAAGAAACTTCCATTGCAAGGTTTATCATGCCAACCTGAGGTCCGTTTCCGTGAGCTATAATGACATCATTGTTTTCTTCTATTAAATCAGCTATAGGCTTAGCTGTATTTCTAACTAATTCTCTTTGTTCTTCAGGAGTACTGCCGAGGGCATTTCCTCCAAGGGCTAAAACTATTTTCATGTAATTCCTCCTTGTTTTATTTATAAATAAGGAAGAGATAAACTCCCTTCCTCAAATCCTTTTTTAATTAATAGTTATGCTATAGTAGCTACCATTACTGCCTTTATAGTATGCATTCTGTTTTCTGCTTCGTCGAATACTTTCGAATATTTACTTCTAAATACTTCGTCGGTTACTTCCATAGCGTCCAGTCCGTATTTTTCTTTGATTTCTGCTCCTACTACAGTTTTATCATCGTGGAAGGATGGCAGACAGTGTAAAAAGATAACATCAGGATTTTCAGTGTTTTTAATCATTTCCATATTTACTTGATAATCTTTAAGAAGATTTATTCTCTCTTCAAATTTATCTTCTTCTCCCATAGATACCCATACATCAGTATAAACGGCATCAGCACCTTTAACTCCTTCAACTACATCTTCAGTAAATTCTATATTTGACCCAGTTTTTTCAGCTACTTTTTTCATTTCATTTACAAGGCTTTCATCTGGGAATAATTCTTTTGGTGCTACTCCAACAAAATCCATACCTAATTTTGCTGCTCCTATCATAAGAGAATTACCCATGTTGTTTCTTGCATCTCCTACATATACAAGTTTTGCTTTGTTTAGAGGTTTATTTACATTTTCTTTAATAGTTAAAAAATCCGCTAATATTTGAGTAGGGTGATACATGTCCGTAAGTCCATTCCATACCGGCACTCCTGCATGAGCTGCTAAATCTTCAACAGTCTGCTGCTTAAATCCTCTAAATTCAATACCGTCGTAGTATCTTCCTAATACTTTTGCTGTATCTTCTATAGTTTCTTTTTTACCCATTTGAGAGTTGCTTAAAAATGTAACGTTAGCTCCTTCGTCAAAGGCTCCAACTTCAAAGGCGCATCTTGTTCTTGTTGATGATTTTTCGAAAAGGAGTACGATATTTTTACCTTCAAGTAAATTTCCTTTTATTCCTGCTCTTTTTTTCCTTTTAAGGTCCACAGATAAGTCTAATAGATATTCTATTTCCTGAGTTGTGAAATCTTTTAATGTGATAAAGTTTCTTCCTTTTAAGTTTACTGGCATATTGCTACCTCCTATTATTTAGTATTCTTATAAATATATTGCATAACATTTTATAATATTTATGCTAATTTTTCAATAATTATTTATAAATCTTCTCTAACCAACGGCATAGACATACAGCGTGGTCCACCTCTACCTCTTGATAATTCGCTACTTGGTATAATATGTGTTTTTATACCTTTTTCTTTTAACAACTGATTAGTTACATAGTTTCTTGAATAAACTATAACTTCTCCCGGTGCTATAGCAAGGGTATTTGACCCGTCGTTCCACTGCTCTCTAGCTGAGTCTACCGGACTGTCTCCGCCGCATCTTATGAGTTCTACATTGTCTATTTCTAAGTATTTTGAAAGTATAGCATCCAATCTGTCGTGTTCTTCATCTATGTGTATTTTATTATCCTTTAATGTTAATGAAAATAGAGTTATTGTTTTTTCAATATTTGGGTGTATTGTAAACTTGTTGTGATCTACCATAGTAAATACCGTATCTAAATGCATAAAAGATCTGTTTTTTGGAATGTCAAAAGCCAGTATTCTGTTGAAGTCGTTGTCAGCTCCTAAGATATTTTCAGCAAATATTTCTATCGCTGTAGGATCGGTTCTTTCAGATATTCCAACTCCTATGGTGTTTTTATTAAGTATCAGTATGTCTCCACCTTCAAGAGAAAATCTATCTGTTCTGTCGTACCAAAATGGTATATCTTGTTCTGCAAAATCTGGATGGTATTTAAAAATGTATTTTGTAAATAGCGTCTCTCTATTTCTAGTATCGGTTCTCATCTTGTGCAGGGAAATACCGTTCCCGATTGTAGCAAAAGGATCTCTCGTAAAGTATAGATTCGGCATTGGATCTAAAACAAAAGGATAGTCGTTATCCAAGTAATCAATTAGACCTTTCTGGGTGAATTTTTTGATTTCTGTTTTTCTTATTCCGGAAATCATTTTTTTGATAAGATATTCGTCTTCAAGATTTAACAAGTACTCTCTTATACCCTTAAATCTTTCTTCATGCCAAATTCCGCCTTCGTGAATGAAATCTTCTACGATTTGTTTTTTTACATCCGTATTTTGGACGGTTTCTTTAAGAAGTTCTTCTACATAAAGCACTTCAACATCTTTATCCCTTAGAACTTTTGCAAATACATCGTGTTCTTCCTGGGCAATTTTCAGGTATGGTATGTCATCAAAGAGCAGTCTCTCTAGATAGTCAGGCATTAAATTTTCAAGTTCTTCTCCCGGTCTGTGCAGTAAAACTTTCTTCAGCTTTCCTATTTCTGATGTTACATTTATCGGTTTCATAATCTCACCTCATATATATTATTTTAAACACAATTATTACTTTCTACCTACATTCTATGAAAGCCTTTGATTAATGTCAATCAATTTTCTTATATTTATGAAGTTGTTGTATATTTATTCTTTTATTCCTATTTTTTTAATTTCTTTGTTAATCTTTGCAGTTTGTCTAATTAATTTCTTTCTCAATTTTTCTATTCCTTTGTATTCCATTCTGCTTTTAGGTCCTGATAAACTTACAACACCTATAAGTTTTTTATTCTCACTGTATAGAGGTGATGCGATACAGTACAGTCCGTATTCATATTCTTCGTCATCAACAGCATAGTCTAATTTGTCAATCTCTTTTTTTTCTTTTAAAAATTCTTTATGTTCGATTATAGTATTAATTGTTCGCTTTTCTAAGGTTTTTTGAAAGTATTCTTTTATATATGAGTCGGATTTTTTAGACAGCATAATTTTACCTGAAGATGAACAGTGATATGGAGTAGTAGCTATGAGCCTGGCTACAAGAGATGTTCTTTCACCTTCTGCTCTTTCCAGAATTAATGCCTGCTCTTCATAATCTACAGCTAAGTTCACGGCTTCCTTCGTATCTACAGCAAGTTCTTTTATGTAGGGTTTACTTACAGTATGTACGTCTATTTCATCCTTTACTTTTTCTCCGTATTTAATAAATATCTGTCCTAATCTATACTTATCTTCTTCATCTTTTCTTACATACCCTTCTTTTAAAAGAGTGAGAAGTATTCTATAAGTTGTGGCTTTTGGAAGATCCAGCTTTTGAGATATTTCTGATACCCCCAGTGGGTTTTCGCTTTCGTAGAGTTTTTTGAGTATCATTTGACCTCTTTCAATCATTGTAATATAGCTGTAATCATCTTTCATTTAAACACCTTCTTTCTTGTAGATATAATTATATCATAGTTGAAACGGTGTTTCAATGCCTTGGTAATTAAAAAATTGGGACTATTTTACTAATCCCAATTCTATTTTTTCTTCCTATTATTCTAATTTATTTTACTTCTTTTATTAAAGAGGCGCTTCCTCCAACTTTAATTATGTACTTATTCATGATATTAATTGCTTTTGTATATACCATGCTTTTTTCTCCCATTGCTTCTCCCTGAATAATGTCACTTTCATCTGTTATTCCTTTTTTTGATAGAAGGTAAATAAGTGCTCCGTTGGCTGTCCCTGTAGCACACTCTTCATTAATACCAATTGACGGTGCAAAGTTTCTCGTATATATAGTATCTCCTTCTATTGCATATAAATGGTAACCTACTACCTGGTTCAATAAAGAAATCTGAGTGATTTTATTGAAATCAGGATTAATACTGTTTAAAATTTCTCTTGATTGTATAGGTATCAATAGATCTCTTAATCCTGTAGAAACTATGGTCGGTAAAATGTCATAATCTGGAAGCTGTATATAATCTGACGGTAAGTTCAAAGACTCTCCTAAATCTTTTAAATCTTTAACTACACCGTAATCTTCCGGCTGACTTTGCTGCATACATACACTATCCGGCTGTTTATCTTTATAGGTAACCTCTACATTTAAATTTCCAGCTTTGGTAGTTTGTAGTCCGTTCCACTTTCCTTCAAATGGTTTAATTATACCTTTTAAAGCCATATAGTAAAATGAGGCTATAGTTGCATGGCCGCATAAATCTACTTCACATGTCGGGGAGAAAAATCTCACAGCAAATTTATCACCGTTTAATTTTTTTATATATGCAGTTTCTGAAAATCCAATTTCAGTTGCTTTTGCCTGCATTTCCTCATCAGAAATCCTATCTTCTACTATTACAACCCCTGCTGAATTTCCGCCTGTGCCGTTGTATGTGAATGCCTTAAGGTGTGCATATTCCATAAAAACAGCTCCTTCTATATTATTTCAATATAATTATACCATAGATGAATTAAGATGTAATATAATTTTGAATATTAATTTACTAAAAAATTTAAAATAAATCCTAATTATACTTATTATTATATATAAAGTGGGTATATAAGGAATATAACCATGAAGGTTATAAAAAAAATTAAAAAAACTAAAATAATTTTAAAAAAGACTTGACTACTATACCCCCGTAGGGTATAATGTATTCAAGCTAAGAAATTCAAGGAGGTAACATAATGAGTAATGTAGTAATATACACAAGCAGTACTTGCCCATACTGCACAATGACAAAGGAATATTTAGACAAAAAAGGCG
>CAZNLP010000042.1:0-11107 GCA_964574015.1 uncultured Clostridia bacterium
TATAGCTCTCTGTCTCATTCCTCCGCTAAATTCATGAGGATAGCTATCCATAAGTCCTACGTCTAGATTTACTAGCTCAAATAACTCCTTAACCCTTTCCCTTGAATCTTTTTCGTTGATTTTTTCGTGAAGCTGCATTGCTTCTATTATTTGTTTACTAACCTTCATCACAGGATTCAAAGCATTCATAGATCCTTGAAATATCATAGATATCTCTTTCCACCTTGTAGAAAGCATCTCTTCTTCATTCAGCTTAGCAAGATCTCTTCCTTTAAACATTATTTGTCCATCCTCAATAAAACCGTTATCTGTTAGAAGCCTTATTATTGACAAAGCAGTTGTAGTTTTTCCACATCCGGATTCTCCTACAAGACCTAAAGATTCGCCTTTTTTAAGTTTAAAGTTAACACCATCAACGGCTTTTACAATTCCTTCTTTAATTTCAAAGTATGTTTTTAAATTGGATACTTCCAATATATTTTCTTTATTCATATTATCTCCTCCTTAGTTTAGGATTTAATATTTCATCAAATGAATATCCTAAAAATGTGAATCCTAAAACTAAAAAGATTACACATAGTCCTGCCGGTACAAAAAACCACCAGGCTCCTATACTAACTGCTCCCGAGGTAAATGCACCTCTAAGAATTTGACCCCAGCTTGGTACCATTGGGTTTCCCAATCCTAGAAAGCTAAGAGTAGTTTCAGTTAATATTGCTGTAGCTGTAACTAAAATTGTATTTGAAAATACCAGTGGAAAAACATTAGGTAAGATATGTCTATACATTATGTATCCTCTGCCTGCTCCTACTGATATAGCTCTTTCAATAAAAGGTCTTTCTTTAACTGATAAAGTTTGAGACCTAACTAGTCTGGCAGTCCCTGTCCAACTAGTTAGCCCAAGAACAATTATTATATTTCTTGTGCTTGAACCAAGTAGTGCAGCTAATATCATTATTAAAGGTAGTTTAGGTAAAACCATAAATCCATCTGTGAATCTCATGAGTATAACATCTGTTTTACCTCCGGCAAATCCAGATACTATTCCTATAAATGTTCCTATGAGAACTGATATTAAGGTGGCAAATACTCCAATCATTAATGATATTCTGGCTCCATATATTAAAGCTCCTAAAATATCTCTCCCCATATCATCGGTACCTAAAAGAAATCCGTCCCCCGGCGGCGCAATCAAGTCACCTTCTCCGTAGGATTGAGGATCATAATGGTATACTAAAGGACCTAAAAAAGCTACTAAAACAAAGAATATTATTATATATAAACCCAACATACCCATCTTATTTCCCTTAAAGGTATCGACGAATCTTTTAAAACTTTTTTTCATTACTTTTTTTCTACTATATTTTGAAGACATATCGACACTCCTTAATCGTATTTTATTCTTGGGTCTAAATAACCGTAAAGTATATCAGCAATAAAATTGGCAATAATTACAGTTATACTAATAATTAGAAAAGCTCCCTGTAAAATTGGATAATCTCTTGCCATTAATGCTTCATAAACAAGCCTTCCAATTCCCGGCCAGGAAAATACAGTTTCAGTCTGTATTGCTCCGCCTATCATAAATCCAAGGTTTATAGCTATTACTGTAACCATTGGAAGCATAGCATTTGGCAAGGCATGGTTCATTACTATATCTTTTCTTTTAAATCCTTTAGCCCTAGCTGTAGTTATATAATCTTCTGTTAATACATCTAGTAAAGATCCTCTCATTATCATAGTGTAACCACCAGTTATTGCAAGTCCCAATGAAAACACCGGCAGTACTAAATGATTTGCAACATCTTTAATGTATGCCCAAGTACTTGGATGGCTATATCCAGCTATAACCATACCGTTCAATGGAAAAGCTCCTAGTTTTACTGAGAAAAATGATACAAGAACAATCCCCAACCAGAAAGCAGGTATAGCATATATAAATAATGCAAATCCTAAGGCTGCAACATCTATTTTCTTGCCTCTAAAGGCTGCTGAAACAGTCCCTATTATAATACCTAAAAATATTGCAAATAATTGAGCAAAAAAAGCCAGCAACAATGTCGCCATTAATCTATTTCCCAGTATATCTATAACTGGTTTTCTGTATTTAAATGACGTTCCGAAATCGAAGGCGAGAAGCTGCCTGATATATTTAAAATATTGTATAAAAAATGGTTGGTCATAACCGTACATAGCACTTATTTGTTCTTTATATTCTGCTGATAAATTTCCTGCTTTTGCTATCATTGCAAATGGATCTCCAGGCATTATTCTAAACAGAAAAAAATTTATTGTAATAACAATAAAAAGAGTTATAAGCGAATGTCCTAATTTTTTCGAAAGATAATTTAAATTCATAATTCATTCCTTTCTTTAAAGAAAGGATAGAGAAAGACTAGTCTTTCTCTATCTCTATTTAATTATTTAGGTCTAACATTTAAGAAGTTAGATTTGTTAACTTGCTGAACTGTAGTTCCTATTTCTGAAGGTACTCTTGTCCATCCTTCAAATTTATCTGTTCTATAGGCTTCAACAGAATCAGAATAGTATAGAATTGAATAAGGTGTTTCTTCATAAACTATCTTCTGCATTTCGTGAACAGTTTCTAATCTCTCTTCTCTATCTACTTGATTTATCTGTTCGTAGTATAATTCATCATATTCTTCATTTGACCAGAAGCAATCACTTCTTTTACCTATTTGTTCTGTAAGAAGAACTGATAATTTAAGACTTGGATCTAATTCTGCTCCCCATCCCCATATATACATATCTGTATCAAAATTTTGATCGTATATAAGATCTGCTTGAGCTCCACCATCCATTGTACTAATTTCAGTGTTTATTCCAACTTCCTGTAGGTTTTTCTGAATTATACCAGCTGCTTTAACATATGCTTCACCATAACTTGATATTACAGCAAATCTGAAGTCAAGTTTATTTCCATCTGCATCTTCTCTAATACCATCACCATCAGTATCAGTATAACCAGCATCTTCTAATATCTCTTTAGCTTTTTCAGGGTCGTATCCGTGTTTCTCATCTCCTGGATCCCAGTGCCAATCACCTATTGATGGAGGTAATAAGGATGTTCCTGGAGTTCCAAGACCGTTAAGAGCTATCTCTACAATTTGTTCCTTATCAATAGCATAATCAGCCGCTAATCTTATATTATAATCCAACATTAGAGGATTCCCTTTCGATTCAGGAGAGTCCCAGCAGTTAAATCCAAGTTCTGTAAAGTTTCTACCTAATGCTTGAACAACTTCTATATCAGGATCATCATTTAACATATCTATCTGATTATTTGCAACCGATGTTACTGCATCAATTTCTCCAGTAGTAAGTGCTGACATTAAAGTATCAGTATTCGCAAATACAACATATACTAACTCATCAACATGAGGTGCTCCCATAAAGTAGTTATCGTTTGCTTCAAATCTTAAAAACTGTCCCTGTTCCCATTCAACTAACTTAAATGGTCCTGTACCAACAGGTGCTTCTTCTGTAAAGGTATTAAGTTCTTCTAAAGACTTTTCTCCGTAGATATGTTCTGGCATTATAGATACTCTTATAGCCTCCATATCTGCTTTAGGTTCTTCTGTGTAAACTTCTACAGTATAATCATCTACTTTTTCCGTATTGGTTATACCATCTAGTTGTACACTTTGAGGATATTCGCCTTCTACTAAGGTATTGTATGTCCATACAACATCATCAGCAGTAAATTCTTCTCCATCAAACCATTTAATACCTTCCTTAAGGTTAAATGTCCATACTAAACCCTCTTCGTCAACGGACCAATCTTCAGCAAGTCCACCAACAGGATTTAAGTCGTCATCGTATTCGATTAAATCATCGTATACATGGTTGTCAATAATATCGTAAGCTAGTAAGGTAGCTATAAACGGACTTGTTGTATCTGGTTCCGTAACGATACCAATTCTCATAGTTGAAGTTTCTCCTTCTGCAGGTTCTTCACCTTCTTCAGGTTCTTCAACATCTCCTCCTCCACATGCAGTTAACGGCATAGCGATTAACAGCATGAGTACTAAAAGTAAACTTAATTTCTTTTTCATAATTCCCTCCTATATTTTATTCAAATTTGAACTATAATATATTTAATGCATTAATTATGCCAATATATTCCTTATACTTTACCTAAAAAAAAGTAATAAAAAAGGACTATTTTCCGGATTTCCGGAAAGCAGTCCTTTTTTTCGGTCTATTTTTTGTCATTTATGTCGTATTTTTTTAATTTTTCATAAAAAGCCGACTTTGATATTCCTAATTTTCTCATTGTAATTTTTTTATTATAGTTACAGGCATCTAATGTTTCTATTATAGTTTTTTTCTCTGTAGCTTCTAAAATATCTTTTAAAATTTTATTAATATTTTCATCGGGTATATTTATGTGCTCAGGGTATATTATATTTGTTTCGCTTATTATTATAGCTCGCTCTAAAACATTCTCGAGCTCTCTTACGTTTCCCGGCCAATCATAATCCATAAGCTTTTCAAAGGCTTCTCCTGAGAGCTGCTTTTCTTGATAATCTAATTCTTTAGTTATTCCTTTTATAATATTGTTGATTAAAACATATAAGTCTTTTTTTCTTCTTCTTAAAGGAGGTATGTTTATCGGAAATACATTTATTCTATAGTATAAATCCTTTCTGAATTTTCCATCCTTTACAGCCTGCTCTATATTCATATTAGTTGCTGCTATAACTCTTGCATTACTTGTTGTTGGCTTAGAATCACCTATCTTAAAATACTGTTTTTCCTGAAGAACGTGAAGCAGTTTTGGTTGTATATTTTTTGGCACCTCTCCAATTTCATCTAAAAATATCGTCCCGTTTTCAGCAAGTTTAAAATATCCTTCTTTTCCTGTATTTGAAGCTCCTGTAAAGGACCCTTTTACATAACCAAAAAGCTCACTTTCAAATAAATTATCTGGTATAGATCCGCAGTTCACATGGATAAATTCACCTTTTTTTTCTGAAACCCTATGTATTTCTTTTGCCAATAATGTTTTCCCTGTACCGCTTTCTCCTGTTATAAGTACTGTAGAGTTTATCTTTGAAGCTTTGTACCCGAGACTTTTAACATTATTTATATATGCACTATTTCCTGCTATACCTTTTAGATGTTTAGCACTATTTTCTCTTATCTTTTCTCTTATATGCTCTTCCGACTTTATAATATTGCTGATTAGGTCGTTACGAGTTCTAAGTACATCTTGCAGCTCGGAAATACTTTCTATTTTAACGATGACTCCTTCTAATTCTCCGTATTCTTCTACCAAAGATGTAGTACAAAATATCGGTCTTTTCTTTATTTCTATAATTTCGCTTTTTGTTGTTTCTCTATAATTCAGTGCTTTTCTTATATTTTCATAGAGTTCTTCGTATCCGGATATCTTTTCTATACTTTGACCTATTATGTCCAGACCCAAGTTATTTTCTTCTTTTTCGCTAAATTCTCTTCCTTCAAAAAGATCCTTTATAGTTTCATTTCTAAAAGAATACCCTTTATCTTGAAAGAATTTAACATCGCCTTTTTTTCCGTCCACAACTACCATATGTCCTATACTGTAGAGATATTCCATATCGTAAACTTCGCCATTTATATTTATATTCATACTTTTTTCTACTTCATCAATATTTACTTTAATTTCATAGTCTAAAAAAGATTCTTCTATAGAATAATTTAGGTTGCTTTCTTTTCCCTTCCAGAATCTAAACTTAGGCTGTATAGATTTATTTTTATATACGCCAACTGCTATTATCGCATCTCCTTTTTCAAGTCCTTCATTTGGTATGTTTAAATATTGATTAAGTGCTTCAGGTGATAAATTTCCATCGTCACATCCCAACATATTATCGGCTATTACTACTATATCTCCTTTTTCAAGTTTTCCTTTTTCATGGAATTTATTATCACCTTTTAAAGATATGCCTAATATTTCTTTTGCTTTTTCATTTATATATTCAAATTTATATTCCTTATTAATCGCTAAAATTCCTTCTTCAAGAACATTTAGTAAATTGTCAATTTTTAAAAATTTTTCCATTTTATCCCTCAATCCAGCATTTTTTTGTAGAAATTAAAGAAGTTACCTCCAATTATTTTTTTAACGGTTTCTTCTGCATGTCCTCTTTTTAAAAGTTCTGCTGTTATTTTTAGGCTTTCTTTATGGTCTTTAAGTACGTCTATCTGTTCTTCTACATCGTAAAATAAGCCGCATAAATCAAAACCATATCCCACACTTTCCTCTCCAGATATTTCTAGCATTCTGTCTATATGATCGCAAGTTTTTTCAACTGTTTGCTCTTCTTTGTTTTGAGATACTATGCTAGTATAGGTGTTTATTCCTATAACTCCACCTCTTGATCCCAGTTCTTTTATTTGTTCGTCAGTTAAATTTCTTCTGATATTATTTATACTTCTACAGTTTGAATGGGATGCAATAAAAGGTTTCTTGGTGTACTTCAGCATATCTTTAAATCCTTCATCATTAAGATGACTTATATCTAGGAATATTCCTAACTCTTCAGCCTTTTTAACTAGTTCAACACCAAAGGGAGTTAGTCCTCCCCTAATACCTTCTTCCGGGTCTCCAAAATAGCTTCCATCTGCTACAAAATTTCTTCTGCTCCAGGTCAATCCTAAGCCTCTTACTCCAAGCTTGTAAAAAACCTCCATAAGATTCAAATCTTTAACTATAGGTTCTGCACCTTCTAAAGATATCAAGATACCTATTTTTTCTTCCTTCAAAGCTTTATCCATATCATTTTTACTAGTTACCAGCATTAAATCATCGCATTCTTCAACTTCCTGAGTAAGTTCTACTACCTGATCTAGTGCTACTCTTAATCCTAATTCAGGCAAAAATACATCTTCTACATATATAGCTCCTACTATAAAGTTAAATCCGGCTTTTTTAAAATCTTCAAGAAAAAGATTTTTTATTATATCTTTTTCGCCTTTTCTTTTTCTTTCAAAAATAATTCCACCTAAATCTAAATGAGCATCTATTACTATATTATCTTTATGCAGTCTTTTTGCTTTTTTTATATAATCCATAATCAATAACTCCTTTTCTTTAGTTATATTATTTATACCATTTTATGCCCCTTTTTTCAATTAATTTACTTGGCACGATTTTAGCAAGTATTGTTGTAAAAGGAGGTTTGTTATGATTAAACCAAAAGCTTTAAAAGAGGGAGATAATGTTGCTATTATAGCACCCTCTTCTGCTATAAAAAAAGAAAATATAAAAATTGTAGAAAAGTCAGTAAAAAGCTTAAATTTAAATCCGGTTTTGCTTCCAAGTTGCTCTATGAGAGAAGGCCATTTAGCCGGACCTGATAGCCAGAGGGCTAAGGATGTTAATGATGCTTTTAAGGATAATAGTATTGATGGTATTTTTTGTATTAGAGGTGGTTACGGAACCCCTAGAATTATAAACAAGATAGATTATGAAGTTGTGAAAAATAATCCTAAAATCTTTTTAGGATACAGCGATATTACGGGACTTCATTTAGCCTTTAACTCTATCTGTCGAATGACTACTCTTCACGGTCCTATGCCTTCATCTGACTCCCCTTACTACGAAACTGATGAATATACTTTGAATTCTTTAAAAAGAGCTTTATTTACAAATAAACCTTTAGGAAAATATACTCCTCCTGAGGGAGAGGAATTAGAAGTTGTCAATTCAGGAAAATGCCAGGGAGAAATAGTCGGAGGTAACCTATCCCTTCTAACTGCAGCCTTAGGTACTAAATATGAAATTAATACTAAAGGTAAAATACTTTTCATAGAAGAAGTAGGAGAGCTTAATTATATTATTGATAGAATGCTGATGTCCTTAGATTTGAATAATAAATTCAAAGATTGCGCAGGAATACTTTTAGGAACCTGGAATAAATGTAAACCAGACGAAGGATATGAAGATAAAATTGATTCTCCTTTATCCAAAATATTTGATGATATTTTAGGTAAATACGATATTCCAATTTTAAATAATTTTAGGGCCGGTCATATAAGTCCTCAGTTTACCATCCCTTTTGGAACAAGGGTTTCAATAGATACTGATAAGAAAGAAGTTGTTTTTTTAGAGTCTTCTAATATATAACATTTAAAAAACCTCATTTCCTTAAAAGATATTAAGAAATGAGGTTTATCTTTATGCTATAAACATTCGAGCTATTAGCATGTCCTTAATAGTTCTCGACTTATACTCTACAGTGCACTCGTCTATAACTTGCACTCCAGGGTAAAAGCCTGCCTTATAAGCCATACCATGATCTTTAAACTTAATCTTCATAGAAAATTCATCCGGAATTTCTATTTTACTTTTTTCCATTTCTTTTAATGCTTCTTTTGCCTTTTCTTTTATTAGTTTTTGTGCATCTTTACTATTCAAACTTAAAGATCCACTTCCAATTCCTTCTTTTAAAGGTGCAGTTGTAATATTTTGATTAAAATCTTTGGCACTTTCACATATCATTTTATCTCCTGATATCATAATTACAGGAACTCCGTAGCTAGCAGCTGCATAGGTGTGAAGTAAATACTCCGAACACAGTCTGTCGTTTATAGTTATTTTTGAAAGATCTGTTATCATTGTGTGAGAAAGAGGATTTCCATTTTGGGATGCGGCAGCATGATATCCTATAAAAATAGCCCCGTCAAAAGAACTATCTAACCCATCTACCATTGAGTCTGGTCCTCCTGACCAGCTTCTAAATATTTTCACCTTATTCGGCAGCATATTATAGTATATATTTTTACCGCTGTCGTGGGCATCTTTCACTACTATTTCGTCTACTCCCTCTTCTATTAAGCTTTCGCATAATGCAATGACTTCTTCAGTCATCTCTAATGCTGCTTTCTCGTACTCCTTGTGTTTTGAATCTGTTTCTTCCCAAGAGGTTACTCCTGCACAACCTTCTAAATCTGCACTTATAAATATTTTCATTTTATTCATCTCCTATATTTAAGTCTTCATCTAAAATTAAACCTTTTGCCACCATATTTGTATCACCTATTAAGTAAAGATCATATCCATTTTCTTTTTTTACAACTTCTACTTCAAGCTCTCCTCCTGAAGCTTTTAACTGTATTTTATTATTGTTAACTAATTTTTTAATATAAACCGTAAGGGCAGTAGAGGCAGCTCCTGTTCCACAGGCCAGGGTGAAATCTTCTACTCCTCTTTCATAGGTTTTTATAACAACTGAACCATCTTTATTTATCTTGTAAAAATTTACATTTGCTCCTTTAGGAAATTTATCGCTGTATCTTAAATTTTTAGCTAATACCTTTAATTTATTAAGGTCTTTTTTTTCAAGGTCATTATCTTCATACATACAATGTGGTAACCCAGGGCTTCCCAGCTCTACATAAGAAAAATTATAGACTTTATCTTTGATGGATACTATTTGATCTAAGTTTATAATTGTTGGTTCATTTAGTCTAACAGATACTTTTCTTTTTGATATTATTTTTCCCTTTAAGATTCCTGAGATAGTTTCTACGGTCATTTCTTCTTGACCTATTTTGTTTTCATAAGCATATCTTATAATACATCTTGCTCCATTTCCACACATTTCTCCTACACTACCGTCTGAGTTGTAGTACTTCATCATGAAGTCCGTATTCTCAGAATTTTCAACAGCCATTAATCCATCTGCCCCTAAAGATAGCCGCCTTATACATAATCCTGCTGCCAACTTTTGAAGTTTTTCTTCGCTAAAATTATATTTTCTATTATCTATTATAATAAAATCATTGCCTAATCCCTGCATCTTTGCAAATTCAATACTCATATCTATCACCTTCTTTAATGTTTTAGCAACTCAAGGGCGTTTTCAACCTGAAGAAAAATTCCTATTTTTATACAATCTTCGTCTATTTGAAATTTAGGATGATGTCCGTTATATACTATTCCCTTTTCTTTGTTTCCACATCCTAAACTAAAGAATGCTCCCATTGCCTCGTCAGCAAAATAAGAAAAATCTTCAGCTCCCATGCTCGGTTTTTTACCTATTAATACCTTATCTTTTCCAAGGAGTTTCTTAGCTTTTTTTTCTACAACCTTTACAACTTGATCATTGTTTATTAAAGCCTTATATCCTTCTATAAATTCAACTTCTCCTTTACCGTCGTAGGCCTCGCAAATATTTTCGACAATTTTTGTAATTTTTTCTTTTGCTTTTTTTCTCTGTTCTTCGTCTAAAGTTCTTAAAGTTCCTGTCATTTCAACCCTATCTGCAATTATATTTCCCCCTGTACCTCCTTTTATAGTTCCTATGGTAAATACCACAGAATCCAAAGGAGATATAGATCTGCTTATCATAGTTTGTAGTCCGGTAATAACATGAGCTGATATAACTATAGCATCTTTAGAATTATGTGGATACGCACCGTGACCAGCTTGTCCCCTAACTCTTATATTAAACTCATCAGTTGAGGCATTCATTTTATCGTATTTCATTTCTACATAACCCGTCTCTAGACTCGGAAATACATGAAGACCTATAACGTAGTCAACATCAGGATCTTTCATACAGCCTTCTTCTATCATAGGAAGTGCTCCTCCAACAGTTTCTTCTGCCGGCTGAAAAAAAAGCTTTATATTTCCTTTGAGTTTATCTTCCATTTCTTTAAAAATTTTTCCTACTCCAAGAAGTATTGACGTATGAGCATCATGTCCACAAGCGTGCATTTTACCATCATAAACAGATTTAAACTCCAGGTCTGTCTCTTCTTTTATTGGTAGAGCATCCATATCTGCTCTTAACCCAACTGTTTTTCCCGGCTTTTTACCTCTAATTATTCCTACAACACCCGTTCCAGCACATGTATAATTTTCAATGTTGTATTTATCTAAAAATTCTTTTATTATCTTACTGGTTCTCTTCTCTTCCATCCCTAGTTCAGGATGCTTGTGAATATCTCTTCTTATTTCTACTATTTCATCAAATATTTCATCTATTCTTTTTTTAACGTCCATGAATAGCCTCTCTTTCTAAATCTTTTGTCACTCTGAGTTGCGAAGAGTCTTAGAATCCTATAAAGATCCTTCGGCGATGCTCAGGAT
>CAZNLP010000042.1:11207-13956 GCA_964574015.1 uncultured Clostridia bacterium
TGCTCAGGATAACAGTTTGTCACTCTTTAATTATTATACCATTAAAAACTTACAATTCAATTTTATTTTTTTGGCATGATTTTCGCATGTATAATATGTATATTAAAGGTAAGGAGTTAGTTTTATGAAAAAAATTATAGATAATATTTTTTATTTTGATGGTTGTAGTGTAGTTGATTTAGCAGAAAAATACGGTACTCCACTTTATATCTATTCAGAAAATATAATTTTATCCAAAATAAGTGAGATTAAAGATTCTTTTTTAGAAAAATATGAAAACACAAGAGCTGCTTATGCAGGAAAGGCTTTTTTAACACTGTCAATGTGCAAACTTTTAGAAAGAGAAGGTATGTGCCTTGATGTAGTTTCTGGTGGTGAGCTTTATACAGCTGTTAAGGCAGATTTTCCTTCAGAAAAAATTGAATTCAATGGAAATAATAAATCACCAGAAGAAATAGAAATGGCATTAGACTATAATATCGGCAGATTTATTGTAGATAATATTTACGAATTAGAACTTCTCGAAAAAAAATGCAAAGAAAAAAATACAAAAGCAAATATTCTTTTTAGAATAACACCAGGAGTTTCTTCCGATACTCATAAGTACATAACTACCGGGACAAAAGATTCGAAATTCGGAATTCCTTTAGATGAAAGTATTATTTTTCCTTCAATAAAAAAAGCATTAGATTCTAAGTATATAAATTTTTTAGGCTTTCATTATCATGTTGGTTCTCAATTATTTGATAATTCTTCCCATGTAGGAGCATTGGATGCCGTTTTACAGTTAATAAAAGAAGTGAAAGAAAGATTTAACTACAATATTAAAGAATTCAATATGGGTGGAGGATTTGGTATAAAATATACTGAAAAAGATGACCCAAAACCTATATCCTATTTTGTTGATCCTATGATGGAAAAATTAAATAAATTATGTAATGATATAGGTATACTAAGACCTGCAGTAGTGATGGAGCCCGGCAGATTTATAGTAGGAGAAGCAGGGATACAAATATATACCGTAGGAAGCATCAAAGAAATTCCAAATATAAGGACCTATGTATCCGTAGATGGTGGTATGACAGACAATATTAGACCTGGTCTTTATCAGGCTGAATACACTGGTTTTTTAGGTAGTAGAGCTGATGATAAAAAAAATACCTTGGTAACTATCAGCGGTAAGTGTTGTGAATCAACAGACATCCTTATTGAAGATTTAAATATTCCTAAGCCAGAACCCGAAGACTTACTTGTAGTCTTGTCTACTGGAGCTTACGGTTATTCGATGGCTAATAACTATAACAAAATACCGATTCCTGCAGTTGTTATGGTTAACAATGGTAAATCCAATATAATTGTAAATAGGCAGACTTATGACAATATGATATGTCGTGAAGTCATTCCTGATAGGTTTAAATAGGTGATAATATGTTAGAAGAAAGACTGTTAAGAGACACTTATCTTGAAGTAAATTTAGATAGTTTAGAATACAATATTAAAGAAATTCAAAAACTTATAGGTCCAGATATAGAAATATCTGCTGTTGTAAAATCAAATGCCTACGGTTTTGGAGCAGTTGGTTTAGCTTCTACTTTAGTAGATTCTGGGATAAAGTATTTAGCTGTAGCTAATTTGCTGGAGGCTGTTGAGCTTAAAGATCAAAACTCAAATTATCCAGTTTTTATTATGGGTCATACCCCTGATTCTATGCTAAAAACAGTAGTAAACAAAAATATTACTTCTACAGTGTTTTCTTTTTATCAAGCTAAAATATTATCAGATTTATCAAAAAACAAAAATAAAACTACTTCTATACATATAAAATATGATACCGGATTTAATAGATTAGGCTTTAAACACAGTGTAGAATCTATGCATGAAATAGAAAAAATATTTAAATTAGAAAATATATATGTTGAAGGTGTTTTTTCTCACTTAGCATTAGCTTCTTATGAAGATGATTTAGAACAGCTTAATAAATTTAAAGAACTAATCAAGTTTTTAGATAAAAAAAACTTAGGACCAAAGTACTATCATATGTGCGACAGTATATCAGGAATAGATTACAAGAATTTCCGATTAGATATGATAAGACCAGGAGCTGCAGTATACGGTTTAAAATCTTTTAAAAATGATGATTTAAAATTAAAAAATATAGGTGCTCTTAAGTCAAAAATATCAAGCATAAAAGATATAACTAAGGGAGAGGGTGTAAGCTACGACTATACCTGGAAAGCAGATAAGGCAACTACCATAGCTACTATTCCTTTTGGTTACGGCGATGGATATCCTCGAAATATGTTTGAAAAAGGTAAGGTTACTATTGATGGTGTGAGATGTCCAATAATCGGTGTACTATGTATGGATCAGTGTATTGTAGATGTAGGCGAGATAGCAAACCCACATGTGGGCCAAGAGGTCATTATCTGGTCCGATGGAAGCAATAATACTCTATCTGTTCAGGAGCTTTCAGAACTTGCAGAAACAAATAAAAATGAAATTGTAGCAAGAACAACAAGAAGAGTGCCGAGAGTTTATATAAAAAACAACAAAATACACAATATATTAAATTATCTGATAGATTAAATTTAATTCCCCCTATTAAAAAGATTTGGTTAAGATTTTATTGGTTTAACCAAGTCTTTTTTTGTATAAAAAAAGAATAAGTTTTACACTTATTCTTTGATAATCTTATGGTAGCGGGGGAAGGATTCGAACCAACGACCTCCGGGTTATGAGCCCGACGAGC
>CAZNLP010000043.1:0-13798 GCA_964574015.1 uncultured Clostridia bacterium
TTGTGGTTAGGTCCTATGACTTTGCGTCCTTATTTTTCAATAAGTTTACCTTTTCTATTTTGAAATTTATAAAAATTGTGAATTTTAAAACTTTTTAAAATGTACTTTTTTATATTTTAAACGTCAAATTTGACATTTAAACATTAAATTTGTTTAAATAATACCATTCACTTTTAATTATGTCAATATTTTTTTATTTTTTTCCTAAAGTTTTTATTTTTTATTCCGATATAGTTTTATTGATTCTTGACATAAATAATTTTAAATTGATATACTTACTTAAAATTGATCCTTAGAATAGAGGTTCTTATGATAGAATTATTTTCACTTTACAATAATTTAGATATTTTTATAATTATTGCTATGCGAATTTCAGGATATGTGCTTGTTTCTCCGATATTTGGGAGAAGAGAAGTATCTAACTTTTTGAAAGTTAGTCTAATTTTATATCTAACTTATATAATTATCTTTTCTGAAGGTTTTTCTCTGGAATACATTCCCGAGAACAACATTCAGTTTATTACTCTTGCAGTGGTTGAAGTTTCAAAGGGCTTTCTTATTGGTTTTATGACATCTTTGTTTTTTTCAGCTTTTTTGACAGCCGGTCAGTTCATAGATATTCGTATTGGATTTAGAATGGGTGGTATATTAGACCCTCAATACGGAATAAAAACTCCTTTATCCAGTAATACATTAAATATAGTTGCAATGGCTATTTTCTTAATATTGGACGGTCATCTTCAACTTATAAATATAGTATCTCATACTTATGAACTAAGTCCAATAGGAAATCTAGAATTTTTAAAAAATATTTATTTAGTTTTTACAGGAGCTTTTTCATTTGTTTTTTTATCAGCATTTAAAATAGCTCTGCCTATAATCTTAATGATATTTATTGCAGATGTGGTTCTGCTGGTTTTAATAAAATTTATGCCGCAGATGAATATATTTGTAATAGGTATCCCAATGAAGATCATTGTAGGTATATTTTCTTTGTTTTTTATAATTGAACCTTTTTCAGATTTTTTAGATCCTTATTTTAATTCTATGTATAATAATATTTGGGAAATTTTTATGTAGGTGATATAAATGCCAGGAGAAAAAACAGAAAAACCCACCCCCAAGAAAAGGCGAGATGCCAGAAAAGAAGGTAATGTTTTTAAAAGTATGGAAATCAATAACAGTATTTCGATACTTGTATCCCTTATACTTCTTTCTCTGTTGGGACCGGAAATGATGAAAAATTCAAAAGAATTATTTGTCTATTTTTTTACTAATGGGATGGATATATTTATGGATATCAATCAAAGTTCTTTAACTATGATGATGAACGTGACAGGACAAAAGTTTTTTCTTATAGCTGGTCCTATGGTTTTGATATTAATGGTTACAGGCATAAGTGCTAATTTTGTACAGGTTGGATTTTTATTTGTACCTAAAACCCTAGCACCTAAGCCCGACAGAATAAATCCTATAAGTGGATTCAAAAAAATGGTCTCTCTAAAAACCCTTATAAATTTAATAAAATCAATTTTAAAGGTCTTGGTAGTTGCTATTCTTGCCTATAACTCTATTATAGTTTTAGCAAAAAAAATGGGCAAAACTATGAATTACGACGTGAATTATGCACTAAACCAAGGTGTTGGAGATATGGGGTCTTTAGCAGTAAAATTACTCATAGCTATGATAGGTATATCTATAATCGACTACATTGCCAGCTGGTTTGAACATGAGAAAAAATTAAAAATGGATAAACAGGAAGTAAAAGACGAGCAAAAAAATACCGACGGTAATCCTCAAATTAAATCAAGGATCAAAACTCTACAAAGGGAAATGGCGAACTCTAGAATGATGCAGAGCATACCTGATGCAGATGTTATAATTACAAATCCCACTCACTATGCTGTAGCAATAAAGTATGACAAATCAAAGGGTAATGCTCCTATAGTTCTTGCAAAAGGTATAGATTTAATAGCTCAAAAAATAAAAGAAGTAGCAAAAGAGAATGATGTTGGTATTGTTGAAAACAAGCATTTAGCTCAATCTTTATACCGCAGTACACAGATAGGAGATGAAATTCCCCAGCACCTTTTCCAAGGTGTAGCCGAAATTCTCGCTTATATTTATTCTCTTAAAAACAAGAAGGGACGTTATTAATGAAAAATAGAGATGATTTATTTAGGGATAGAAGGAAAAAAGAGAGTAAATTTTTAAAATTTGCTAATTTTATAAGTCATTTAAACGTTTTAATTGGACTTAGTATGTTTTTCATCTTGGATTCTTGGATGCCTAAAGGAGAAACATTTTTCGATAGGATTTACAGCGTAACTAGAGAAGATATCTGGGAGTTTAACAATATAACTATTTTTATAGTTTTACTAAGTATTATGTTTTTTACATCTTCAGTAGCCCTACTAATAAGTTTAATTCACTTAAAGAGAGAAGAAGACAGGGTAAACACTCTTTTAATAATAGAATTTATTTTATCCTGGGTTGTAATTATAGTGTACTTTAGTTTATAATTATATTTTATAAAAGAATTTTAAAGGTGGATTTATGAAATTATCAGTAAAAAATACAGACTTAAATAAAAATAGTATTTTAGTTCAAAGAGGTACTTTAGATAACGGTTTAGAAAATATTGCAGAATATTTAGACTTAGAGCCGAAAAAAAGTGTTTTTTTGCATTCAACTGTTGTAAATGACGATGTGATTGGAAGAAAACTTTTTTATAAACCTTCTTTTGCTCATTCTCAGATATTATCAATACTACCTCGCGAAACTGCCTATCCTAAGGGTGTTTGTCTTTATGTAAATAAAGATCTTAGAAATTATCTATCTGAAGTAGGTTTAGCACCCAAAAAAAATTATTTTTATATAGACAAGTATCCTTCTAAGGATTCGTATCCATATTTTTCAGTATCCGGTTATTTTAAAGAGTATTTAAAAAAAATGAGTTCTGAAAAACTAAATTCTGTTAAAAATTCAACTTTAGTATCATCTTTCATCAGTCAAGATGATGAAGCTACAGCAGATTTTTTAGGTGGTAATCTAATTATGAATTTAGAAGATCAGGTTAAATTTAATTCTAAATATTATTTAAGAAAACTTTCAGAAAAAAGAGATTTTAGAATACCTGTAGGGGTTGCTTTTAAAGGTATAAATTCTTTAAAAAATGCATTTAATAACCTAGAATATCTTTTACTGAAATCAAATTATAATACATCTGACTCTAAAATATGGTGCAAATTTCAATCTCAAACAAGTGGAAACGGTAGTTATTTTTTTAAAGGTTTTTCTTCGGAATCATTTGAAAATACACGTAATCATATTATTGAATTTTGTGAAAAAATAAATATCAACAAGAAAGACATAAAAGATAAATTACCTCTGATATTGGAGGTAGATGTCAATTCGATTCCTGAAGAAATTGAAATTGCTAATATTGGAGTGGAAGCGGTAGTAGGTTCTAAAAGTGTAACTCTTGTAGGATGTGTATCTCAAGTCAGCAAAAATGCTAAATACATAGGCAGTATTATAGACGAAAATACTAAAATTTACAGTAGCTATGCAGAAAAAGCAGCACTACCTTTTTTAAAAGCTATTCAAAAACAAGGTTACCGTGGTTTCATGACTATCGATATACTCCTTACTAAAAATAATAATTCAGGTAAAATTAAAGGTTATAATATAGACCCAAATGCCAGATTCACAGCTGGAACTCCTTTATTATCCCTTTTACAATATAACGAAAAAATGTCTGGCTCAGAATTATTCGGTTTATCATATTCGAATGCTATTAAAGATTCTAAAAATTTATTTGATAGAGTTAAGTACTACTGTGGCGAAGACTTATATTTAGGAGAAAAATCAAATTATACTGGTATAATTCCTATAATTCTAAATGATGTAAACTATTTTGAAAATAAAAAAAGATACCTTAGAACTGTTGTAATCAGCGAAAGTATCTCGAAATGCGAAGCTATGTATTACAATTTTAAAAAAAGAATCTTGAAGGATTTAGATGTTTAAGCAAATTTAATTATTTTATTTTCTTCCCCAGAGTCTTCTATTATATCGTTTTTTGAAACTTCAATAAATCTTTCTACAATCTCAGGGTCGTATAATGTTCCCGATCCTTCTTCTATCTCTTTTAATGCTTCTTTTTTACTTTTTACTATGTTGTAAGTTCTTGAACTTATCATTGCATCATATGAATCTACAACCCTTATAATCCTGGAAACTAGAGGTATATCTTTGCCGGATAATCCTTCAGGATATCCACTTCCATCCCAGTTTTCGTGGTGATATAGTATTCCCGAAGATATAGATTTTAAATCCGGGATTTTTTTTATTAAATCCGAGCCCATTTTAGTATGGGTTTTCATTATATTCCATTCTTTTACTTCTAATTTTCCAGGTTTTGTTAGTATAGCATCCGGTATACTTATTTTTCCTATATCATGCAGATAAGAAAGTAAAACAAGCTCATTTATTAGGTTTCTTGTTAAATTCATATTTTTTCCTATTGCGACTGCATAATCTTTTAATCTAAGAGCATGTTCTTCGGTCTCGTAAGATTTCTCTCCCAGTACATCAAGCAGCGTATATATTAGCTGACTTCTTATGCTTGTTTTAGCTGTAAGCTTATTTTTATGCATATTTTCTTCTGCTTTCATTATTACAAAATCAATGCTTTTATCTTCTACTTCTTCTTTACATACAATACCTACAGCTACATCAATTATAAATTCTTCATTTGAAGTTAACTTTTCAACCATTAAATAAATTAGTTTTTCAGCTTCATTTTTTTTGAATTCAGGTAGATCTACAGCAAATTCATCTCCATTTATTCTGTACATATGAGCATCTTTAGGTAATATATTCTTTACTATCTCTGTAAAAGTTATTATCTGCTTATCCCCTTCTTTGTAACCTTCTTCTTTGTTAATTTTTCTAAGTCCATTTAAATTAAAGTATATGAAACTTCCTCTTTCTTTATATTCAACTCTTAGTTTATCTCTTGCAAATAATCCTGTAAGTTTATCTTTTTTAAGGTCTATACTGTTTTGATATTTGCTAAGTTCTTTTTCTCTTTTTCTACTGCTTTTTTTATTTAGAGTATACATGCTTTCTAATATATACTCTTGAAGTATTTCTTTACTATCTTCATCAGGCAGCATTTCTCCTCTTTTATCGTATATATTTATCTTATAATCTTTATCATTTATAATTTTCTTAACGGAATCTTTTGTAATTTCATTTTCTATACGTTTTTTTTCAAGATAAAAAATTACTAGCCTAATAGCTAATAATACAACAAATATTAAAGATAGCACCAATAAAAAATTAATTATTGTAAAAGCATATCTTTCTAAAAACATTATCAATGCTGTGTTGTCATTTCCCATAATATACTCCTAGCAAAGTTTCGTTAAAAAAAACACTAATCCTTCTCTTTAGTATTATCGGATAAATATTTTAAAACTTTAATTATTTCTTTTATATGTTTATTTTACTTACTTCTAATACTATTTATACCTAAGGAAATTGTATTTTTGAGTTTGACACTGATATATTAATCTGTTATTTTAAAAAATATACATCTTAAATATTAAAAGTATAAAAGTCATGTTTAAGTGCATAACTGGGAGTCTAAATGAAAAAACAAATTATTAAAAATGGATTTATAAGCGATGAAGCTGCTGTTAAAGTTAATAATTATAAAGACAAATCCTCTTCAGATGAAATTAATAAAGAAGAAGTCAAACCTGACAAACCTTCTATTGATATAAACAAAATCGAAGAGGATATTATTGAAAATGCAAAAAAAGAAGCTGAGAGAATTATTAATGATGGAAAAAAAGAAGCTGAGAGAATTTATGAAGAAAAAAAAGAATTAGGTTATAACCATGGTTATAAAGAAGGACAAGAAAAAGGCTTAGAAGAAGCTAATAGAGAGAACGATAGTATTCTAAAAGATGCCAAACTAATTAAGGAAAGGGCTCAAAAAGAATATGAAGAAATTTTAAAATCTTCTGAAAAAGAAATGGTTGATATGGTTATTGCTATTTCTAATAAATTAATATACGATAAATTGAATAATGATAAGGATGCAGTTATTAATATAATAAAAGAAACTATAGAAAAAACTGCCCACAAAAAAAATATTTCTCTTTACGTATCATCAGCTGATTTTAATACTGTAACAAATAAAAGAGGGAAATTAATGACTAAAATAGATGGAATTGAAACTCTTGAAATTTTTCACGACGAAACATTATCTATGGGAAGTTGCCGTATTGAAACAAGCTGTGGAGTTATAGACTCAGATCTTGAAAAAAGACTTGAAGGTATGAAAAATGCTTTTTATGAATTATTAGAAGGCGAGGATAGAGGATAATGTTGAATTGGGATAGTTACTATAATATTTTGGAAAACAAATCTTTTATTGAATATAAAGGAAAAGTAAAAAAAGTTGTTGGGTTATCTATAGAATCTTCAGGCCCGGAGGTAAATGTAGGCGACCTTTGTAAAATAAAGACTACTAAAGGTTTTATAAATTCTGAAGTAGTAGGATTTAATGAAAATAATTTAGTTTTAATGCCCCTGGATGATATGGCTGGAATAGGTACGGGAAATACCGTTATATCCACTAAAGAAGTTGTAAGGGTTCCAGTTGGTGATGATTTGTTAGGTAGAATCTTAGACGGTCTTGGAAATCCAATAGATGGAGGTTACCAAATCTCTTCTAAAAAATATTATCCTGTTCATAATGATTCTCCACCTCCGATGGATAGAGCTGATATAGAAGATGTTTTGCCTTTAGGTATAAAATCTATTGACGGACTTCTAACAGTAGGTAAAGGTCAAAGAATAGGCATTTTTGCAGGTAGTGGAGTAGGAAAAAGTACTTTAATAGGTATGATAGCAAGAAATACTAAAGCAGAAGTAAATGTTGTTGCATTAATAGGTGAAAGAGGCAGAGAAATAAAGGACTTTATAAAAAAAGACTTAGGAGAAGAAGGTCTTAAAAACTCTGTTATAATAGCTGCTACATCAGATCAACCGGCTTTATTAAGATTAAAGGCGGCTTTTACAGCTACTGCCATTGCAGAATATTTTAGGGACCAGGGCAAAGATGTGCTTTTTATGATGGACTCTCTTACTAGGTTTGCTATGGCACAAAGAGAAATAGGTTTAGCTGTTGGTGAACCTCCGGTTACAAGAGGATATACTCCTTCTGTTTTTGGTATTATGCCTAAACTTTTAGAAAGATCTGGAAATACAAAAAAAGGTTCTATAACAGGTATATATACTGTTCTTGTAGATGGGGATGATATGAACGAACCTATTACTGATGCAGCTAGAGGTATTTTAGATGGTCATATTTTACTTTCAAGAAGTTTAGCTAATAAAGGGCATTATCCAGCTATAGATGTCTTAGGTAGTATAAGCCGTGTAATGAATGATATTATAAACAAAGAGCATATGAAATCAGCTGTTAAATTTAGAGAAACCTTAGCCACCTATAGAGAATCTGAAAATTTAATTAACATCGGTGCTTATGTTAAGGGTAGTAATGAAAAAATTGATTATTCTATTAAGTGTATTGATAATATAAATAATTTTTTAACTCAGGAAGTTGAAGAAAGTTATTCTTTTAAAAATACTCTTGATAAGTTAAGGAAGGTCTTGATATAGTATGAATAAATATACATTTGAATTTGAGGATTTACTGAAAATAAAAGTTCAAAAAGAAGATAATATTAAAAACCAATTATCTAAAGAAAATAAACTTTTAAAAAATAAAAAAATAGAGTTATCTAAGTTGATGGATTTAAAAAATCAGGAATTAAAAAATTTTAGTAACAAAGGAAACTTTCTTAAAATTTCAGATATAGAAATATTTTATGACTATATATATAGCTTAGAAGAAAAAATAAAATCGAAAAAATCTAATATTAAGCTTTTAGAAATTAAAATCGAAAAAATTAGAGAAAAATTAGTTGAAATTTCTAAAGAAAAACAAATTTTTGAAAAAATAAAAGAAAATGAATATGTGGAATATAAAAAAGAGTTAGTTCAGGAAGAACTCAAGACTAATGATGAAATAGTAAATTATAAATATTTTGCTAATAATAGTTAAAAGGCTACTGGGGGTGAAGTAATGAGCGATGTTCTATCACAAAGTGAAATAGATGCTCTCCTTAATGAATTAAATTCTGGAGAAATCGATATTGATGAAATTGAAAATGAAAAGGATAAGGTCAAAAAATATGACTTTAAGCGCCCGAGCAAATTTGCAAAAGATCATATAAGGACTTTAAATATAATTCATGATAATTACGGTAAAGCTTTGTCAAATCTTTTAACACGGTATTTAAGAACTCCATTTAATATGGAACTTATAACTATAGAAGTTTTAACATATAGAGATTTTAATAATTCAATATCTAATCCTTCTGTTCTATCAATTGTAGATATGAAACCCCTTAATGGTTCTGTTGTTTTGGAGATACCACCTACTATTGCCTATGCAATGATAGATAGAGTATTAGGAGGATATACGGATTCTAATGAAAAAATCAAGGATTTTACTGAAATAGAAACTTCTATAATGGAAAACATAATTGTTGATATGTTAGAAGCTATGAAAGAACCTTGGGAAAATATAATAAAATTAGAACCTTTTTTAGATAGGATAGAGACAAATCCTCAAATTGCACAAATTACTTCTCAGACGGATATGGTTATACTTATAACATATAAAGCCGAAATAGATGATATGGATAATTTTATAAATATATGTATCCCAGACCTAGTTATAGATCCTATTGTTCCAAAGTTAAGCACTAAACTTTGGTTTTCAAAAGATGATTCTAAACATTATGAAGAACAGGATTCTGCAGATATTAAAAACAAGATAATGGATACTCAAGTCCCTATCAAAACTGTATTAGGTAAAACAAAAATACCATTTGATGACATTGCTAATCTACAAGTAGGAGATATAATCACCTTAGATAAAAACTTAAAGGATAAAATGCAGGTTTTCATAGATAAAGACCTTAAATATTTAGGTAATCCGGGTATAAGTAATAAAAAATATTCTATAAAAATAACAGATGTTGTAAGTAAGGAGAATAAATAATGAGTGGACACTTAAGCCAAGAAGAAATTGATAAGTTAATGCAGGAATCAAATGATAATAGTTCATCTGAAGAAACAGAAAGTATGGAAGAAGTAGAAGAAGTGGCTGATAATACTGTGGATACATATGAAAATATGGAAAGGCCTGTTCTTACTGATTTTGAAGAAGACGGATTAGGAGAAATAGGAAATATAAGTATGGGTACAGCTTCTACTACACTAAATATACTTTTGAATCAAGAGGTCAGTATAACTACTCCTGAAGTTACAGTAGTAGACTGGGAAGAAGCAGTTAATCCCAGTGATGAGGATTTTATTATTATAGAAGTGAACTACACTGAGGGTTTTGAAGGGAGCAGCATTCTTTTAATAAAAAAATCCGATGCTAAAATAATAGCTGATTTAATGATGGGTGGCGATGGGACTAATGTAGATGATGATCTAAATGATTTTCATATAAGTGCAATTAGTGAAGCTATGAATCAAATGGTAGGTACTTCTGCTACTTCAATGTCACAAATTTTTGATATTACTGTAGATATAGCTCCTCCTAATGTGATTGTAGAAAAACCTAAAAATTATAATTACAAGGAAATATTTGAAAATAGCCCTACTCCTTATTTTGTTAAAACATCTTTTAGACTAGTAGTCGGAGATTTAATTGATAGTAGAATAATGCAACTTTTAGGTTTACCTTTTGCTTTAGATATGTTTAATACCTTAATCAATAATGATGAAGATTCACAAACATCTGAAGAGGTAGTTGATGAAAAAGAATTAGATAAATCACCTGTTGAAAAGCCTGTATCAGAAAATGAAGTTGAAGAAGAACAATCTATAGAAACTGAAAAAACTGATGAAGATGAAGAAATAGAAGAATCTAAGCCTAGTATTTTATTTAAGGAAGGCAAAAATATTGATTTACTTCTAAATGTTCCTATGGATGTAACTGTAGAATTAGGAAGAACTCACAGAATGATAAAGGATGTTCTCAGTTTAGGTCCTGGTTCAGTGATAGAGCTTGATGACTTTTCTGGTGAAAAAGTTGATATTCTTGTAAATGGAAAAAAAATAGCTCTAGGGGAAGTTGTTGTAGTTGATGAATCTTACGGAGTTAGAGTGACTGACATTATTAAAGCTAGAAATCGATTTTAGTAAATTCTAAAGGGGAATATATATGTACAATAAAATAATTATTGGTATAGGAGAATACGCTGTAGCTAAATCTCCTAATATTTTATATACAAGCTCTCTTGGATCTTGTTTAGCTTTAGTGTTATATGATCCTGTTCAAAAAATTGCAGGAATGTCTCATATTCTTTTACCATACTCTGTTATGTACAGTAACAAATCTATGTATTCTAAATTTGCAGATACAGCAGTAGAACATTTAATAAAAGAAATGAAAAAATCCGGTGCATATTCTAGTAATTTAATTGCTAAACTTGCTGGTGGATCAAAATTAGGTAATCTTATGCCTAAAGATGATGTTTTTAGAGTAGGGGAAAAAAATGTTGTTTCAGCTACAGCTCAATTAAAAAAACATAAAATACCTATAGAATCTAAAGATGTAGGTGGGGATTATTATAGAACTGTTGAATTTATTACCTTAGAAAATAAATTAAAGATAAAAAGAAATGGAAACGAAATAATATATATATAAAATTTATATAAAAATACACTGAAAATTCCTTGACAAAAGGAATTTTTTAGTGTATTTTTAGGTTAGTGAGTACTAACTAACCTATATTCGAAGGAGGTTTCAGCTTGATTGAAAATTATTTGACCCGAAAAGAAAAGATAACTATAACATCTATCCAAATATTAGATGAGAGGGGTATTAAAGGATTAACTACTAAAGAAATAGCTAAGAGGCAAAATATAACTGAACCAGCAATATATAGACACTTTTCCAGTAAGAAAAATATAATTTTATCTATTATTGAAAAATTCAAAATATTTGATGAGCTTATTAGCAGCACTATTGAAGAAAACGAAATGGAAGCTGTAGATTCTTTAAAATACTATATAGAATCTTTTTCTAAATATTATCAAAATTATCCCGAAATAACTACTATAATGTTTTCTTTAGATGTTTATGGGTATGATGAGGATTTAAGAGAGGAAATGTTTGATACTTTTAAGAGAAGAGATGAGTTAATCAAGAATATAATCAAAAAAGGTCAAAACAATAATATATTTAATAAAAATATATCGGCTAAATATTTTTCTGATATTGTAATAGACACTTTATGGGGAACGATAAAACGTTGGAAATTCAATAAATGCCAAAGTAATTTAACTGAAGAAGTTATGAGAAAAATTAATTGGCTTATAGACAAGGAGGTTTAAAAAAATGAAAAAGGTTTTAATAGTTGATGACGCAGCTTTTATGCGTCACACAATAAAGGCAATGCTGGAAAAAAATGGTTTTGAAATTATTGGAGAAGCAGAAAATGGAGCTTTAGGTGTGGAAAGGTATAAAGAATTATCTCCAGACATAGTAACAATGGATATTACTATGCCTGAAAAAGACGGAATTGAAGCTTTAAAAGATATAAAAAAAATAGACTCAAATGCCAGTGTACTTATGGTTTCAGCTATGGGCCAAGAGAAATTGGTTAAGAATTCCATTATAGCAGGAGCAAAAGGTTTCATAGTTAAACCTTTTAAAGAAGATAAATTAGTAGAAGCATTGAGTAAATTATAATTGAAAAACTACGAAGGAGGTGTAGTAAATGTCAGATGATTTTAATAACTATTCTGAACCTATGTTAGAAATGTTTATATTTGAAACAAACCAATCTATGGAACAATTGGAAGAAATTTTACTAAATATAGAAGGTAATTCAAAAATTACTGATGATGATATAAATGAAATTTTTAGAATTATGCATACAATAAAAGGTTCTTCTTCTATGATGATGTTTAACAATATTTCAAAACTAACCCATAGTCTTGAAGACTTGTTCTATTTTATAAGAGAAAAAGAAATATATGACATTGATTTAACAAAATTAAGCGACTTGGTTTTCTCAACAATAGATTTTATAACTCTTGAAATTTCAAAAATCGAGCAAGGAAATGAACCTGACGGTGACGCTGGTGAATTAACTGATGAAATAAAAGACTTTTTAAATTCTTTAAAAAAAGAATTACCAGAAGGTGAAGTTGTTTCTTTAGAAAACAAAGAAGAACCTGAAAATTTCATTTCTAAAGAGTATACTTCAGAAAATTATAATAAATATATTGGAAAAATCTTTTTTGAGGAAGATTGCAAAATGGAAAACATGAGAGCTTTTTCTTTGCTAAGAGACCTGGAAGATTTAATAAGTGATGTTAGTTATAAGCCCGAAGATTTATTTGAGGATGAAGATGCTGCTGAAAAGATTATAAAAGATGGATTTAACATATTGTTTAAGTCCGAAAAAGATTATGAAGATATATTCAATATACTAAATAATGGTATGTTCGTAAAATTGGTAGAACTTGAAGAAATTGACAGCTCTGAAGTAATAGATGATAAAATGAATGAAAAAGAAAAAGATGATAAGGATAAAATTGCAAAAAATATTAAAAACCCTTTTTCTTTAAACAAAAGCAAAAATATAATAAGTGTAAATGTAGAAAAAATGGATGTGTTGATGGATTTAGTTGGAGAAATAGTTATAACAGAATCTATGGTTACGAAAAATCCAGAAATACAAGATCTAGAATTAGAAAACTTTGATAAAGCAGCTAGACAGTTGAGAAAGTTAAATAATGAACTTCAAGATATAGTTATGTCAATCAGAATGATACAAATAGGTCCAACTTTTCACAAAATGCATCGAATAGTCAGAGACATGAATAAACAGTTGGACAAAGATACACGCTTGGAAATTTCTGGTGAAGAAACCGAGGTAGACAAAAATATCATCGACACCTTAGGTGAACCTCTTATGCATCTAATAAGAAACTCTTTAGACCACGGTATCGAATCAGCAGAGGAAAGAATTGAAAAGGGAAAGCCCGAAAGAGGATTGATAGCTTTAGATGCAGTAAATACAGGTGGAGATGTAATTATAAGCATAAAAGATGATGGTAAAGGTTTAGATAAAGATATGATACTTGAAAAAGCATCTAAAAATAATCTTCTTTCCAAATCGCCCGAAGAAATGAGTGATAAAGAAATATTCTCTCTTATACTTCTACCTGGTTTTTCCACTAAAGATGATGTCAGTGAATACTCCGGTAGAGGAGTAGGTATGGATGTAGTTAAAAAAAGTATCGACAAAGTTGGAGGAAATATCCAAATTGAAAGTCAGAAAGATGTAGGTACAACTATAAATATAAAAATACCTCTAACCCTTGCAATAATAGACGGTATGAAAATTTCTGTAGGTGATTCTATATTTACAGTACCTACTACAACAATTAAAGAATCTTTTAAAGCAAAAGATGAAGATCTTGTAAAAGATACTTCCGGAAAGGAAATGATACTAATAAGAGGAGAAGTTTATCCAGTTGTAAGGTTGCATGAAATCTTTAATCTAGATGCAAATGAGATGAATCTAAAAGATGGAATTCTTGTAATGGTTGAAACTGAAGAAAGCAGCTACTGTCTTTTTGCCGATGAAATTTTAGGTGAACAGCAGGTTGTAGT
>CAZNLP010000044.1:0-3727 GCA_964574015.1 uncultured Clostridia bacterium
TCTCCTCGATTTGCCCTATTTCTATTCCAAATTCTGCACTTCTATTTCTTTTGCTCCAGTTACGATAAGATATATCTCCTATAGGAGTTGAATCTTCTTTTTTACAAATAATAAAAAGTTTTTCGCTGGGAAAGACTTCTTTACTTTCTATTTCATCCTTTACTTGTAATTTAAAAGATTCCTTACTTAATAAGAAACCGTATTTAAAACCACAATACAGATTACCTCTAGCATTATTTTTAAATTTTTCGAAATAAAGTTATTATTTATATTCTCTTTTTAATAAAGAGTAACAGTAATGATCGTAATATTTTCCTCTATATAAATGCTTATCTCTAATTATACCTTCTCGCTTAAATCCTAAGCTTTCAAGCAATTTATAAGAAGCTTTGTTATCTAATGAAACAAAGGCTTGAATTTTATTTAGAAACATTTTTGAAAATCCGAAATTAATTATTTCTTTCAATCCTTCTTTCATATAACCTTTATTCCAAAATTTCTTTTCTAAATCGTAACCAACTTCTGCTATATTATTTACCTTATCCCAACAATGAAAACCACAAGTTCCCATTAATTCATTACTTTCCTTATTCACAAATATCCAACGATTGTGGTCTTTATCATCAGGTTCTTTATATACATCAATAATTCCTTGAGCTTGTTTTTTTGTTTTTAAGGGCTCATTATCATATAGATATCTACAAACATCTTCATTACTAAAATGCTTAAAAACAAATTCTAAATCATCATCATTCATTTTTCTTAATATCATTCGACCAGTTTCTAAATTTTTAAAGGTATACTTTTTATTCATAATTTTATCCTCCTAAATGAGTATTTATAATATAAAGCATATATAATAATTATAAAACTTAAAAATATGATTGTCTATGATATGTTTTTTATCAAAAAAATCTATTCTTCTTTATATTTCCCTATACAAATAGTATCAACCCTAATAAAGAATTGTAGTAATATTAATAATACTATATAATACTAATATAAATTTATATTGGGAGATAAATGTGGATAAAAGTTATAAAGAAATTCAAATGCTAAAATTAAATAAATATGCTAGAGAATATATTGAAAATAATGATAACAAAATAGATTATCAAAAAATCTGTAAACAAATGAAAGAATTTTCAGGTGCTGAATATGTAATGTTTAATATTTTTGACGAGAATGGAAAAGATTTTACACTCGTTGGTTTTGAAGGAAATAAAAACAACATAGAAAAGGCAATGGATATAATCGGATACAACATAATAGGTAAAAAATTCAAGTATGAAGAAGGTAGAAATGAAAAGTTCGAAAAATCTGTAGTTACCAAAGTTGAATCTTTAAAAGAATTAGTAGGAAATGCATTACCTGGCAGGGCTATATCAATAATAGAAAAAGTCTTTAAAATAGACAGTATTCTAACAGTTAGAATAACAAAAGATGAAAAGACTATAGGAAACTTTACTTTGATTTTTACTGAAAATCAAAATAAAAATGATGAAGAAATGCTAAAGCTTTTTACATCCCAGGTAGGTTTATTTATAGATAAGAAAAATTCTGAACTAAAAACTTTAGAAACTATTAAAAGATTTCAATCTCTACTAAAAAACAGCGTGAGCATTATTACTATAGTTGATAACAAAGGAAATTATGTAGATGTTTCTGATTCCGCAGCAGAATTAATAGGTTTGAAAAAAGAAGAAATTATAGGTAAAAATTTCAAAGAAGTAGTGTCCGAAAAAAATGAAGAGTTTATGAAAACAATATCGACTATCAATAAAACTAAAGAACCTATATTTAAAGAAGAGACATATTATGTAGACAATGAAGAAAGAATATATGAAACTATAGTATTTCCGATAGAAGAAAAAAATAATGAAGTATTACTTTTAGGTTCAATAGCTAATGATGTAACCGATAGGAAAGAAGCGGATCAGGACTTGTTGCATTTTCATAACCTTATTAAATACATTTTAGAACATAATCCAAGTGGTATAGCAGTACATGATAAGGATCTGAATTATATATATGTAAGCGAAAAATATTTAGAAAGTTATAACATTAAAGATAAAGATATTATAGGTAAACATCATTATGAAGTTTTCCCAGATTTGCCTCAAAAATGGAGAGATGTGCATAAACGATCTTTGAAAGGCGAAGTTATAAGTAAAGAAGAAGACCCTTACTACAGAGAAGACGGCAGTATAGATTGGACAAAATGGGAATCTAGACCTTGGTATGATAAAGATGGATCAATAGGCGGAATAATTATATATACAGATATAATAACCCAACAGAAAGAAATGGAAGCACAGATTTATAAAGAGAGGGAACAATTTAAAACAACTTTATTATCAGTTGGAGATGCAATTATTTCTACTGATAAAGATGGCAAAATCAATTTAATGAACAATGTAGCTGAGCAACTTACAGGCTGGTCTAAAGATGAAGCTTATTATCAACCACTAGAAAGAGTTTTAAAAATCATTAATGAACATACAAGGGAATATTGTGAAAATCCAGCGAAAAAAGCACTAAAAACAGGAAAAACTGTGGAAATGGAAAACCATACAATATTAATCGCAAAAGATGGTAAAGAAATACCTATAGAAGATAGCGCATCTCTTATCAAAGATAGAGATGATACTGTAACTGGTGTGGTTATAGTATTTAGAGATTTCACAGAAAAAAAAGAAAGACAGAAAGAAATAGAATATTTAAATCTATATGATCACCTTACAGGACTTTATAATAGAAGATTTTTTGAAGAAGAATTAAAAAGACTTGATGTTTATAGAAATTTACCACTTTCAATTATAGTTATAGATGTCAACGGATTAAAGCTTATAAATGATGCTTTTGGACATAATAAAGGTGATGAAATTTTAGTGAAATCTGCTCAAGCTATAAAAAATAGTCTAAGAGCCGATGAAATAGCATCAAGAGTTGGAGGAGATGAATTCTCAATAGTACTTCCAAAATGTGAAAAAAATCAAGCATCAAAAATTGCAGAAAGAATTAAAGAAAATATTGAAAAAGAATCAGAGGATGGTATTCCTTATTCTCTGGCTATAGGATTTAGTACTAAGGTAGAATCAGAAGAAATAATTTCTGATGTATTAAAAAAAGCAGAAAGTAAAATGTATACAAATAAAATACTTTCTGAACAAAGTAAAAGAAGAGAAGTTATACACACTATGATTTCTACATTACATGAAAAGCATCCAAGAGAAGAAGAACATTCAAAGAGAGTTAGCCAACTTTCATATGATCTGGGTAAAGCAATTAATATGAAAGGTGATAAATTGGATATGCTTAAAACGGCGGGACTTCTTCATGATATAGGTAAGATAGCCATAGATTATTCAGTTATAGAAAAAAATGGAAGACTTACAGAAAAAGAATACGAAGAAGTAAAAAAACATCCTGAGATAGGTTATAGGATACTTAAAACCTCTATGGATTATGAAGATATAGCTAAAATTGTACTTTACCATCATGAAAAGATTGATGGTAGTGGATATCCAAAAGGAATAAAAGAGAATAAAACACCATTAGAATCTAAAATTATTAGTATTGCTGATGCTTACGATGCTATGATCTCTTTAAGACCATATAAAGGAAAAATTACAAGAGAAGAAGCATTAGATGAGTTAAGAAGATGTTCAGGTACACAATTTGATACAGATTTAGTAGAAGCTTTTGCTAATAAAGTTATTAATAA
>CAZNLP010000044.1:3827-13794 GCA_964574015.1 uncultured Clostridia bacterium
GTACACAATTTGATACAGATTTAGTAGAAGCTTTTGCTAATAAAGTTATTAATAAGAATAATTAGAAGCAATCATTTTTTTAAGAAAATTATATCAATCGATAAGCTATGTAGTTATGGCTGTTTTAATACCAATTATTATTTTAATATGGTAAGCTTGGTTGACTTAAAATTCTAGAGAGGCGGGCTTTTAATAATAATTAACATATAGGAAATAGAGAAATATCTATAATATATAATTAAGATATACAATCTTAGGAATGTATATCTTTTAAAAAAACAGAACTTGAAAAAAGTATTTTTGTTTTGGAAGGCGATGTTACTATAACAAAATTCACGAGATTAGAATGTAAAAAATTTAGTCTAGATTTTTTTTATTTAATTATTGAGAAGTTACTAATTATTGAATTTAGTGAAAAATGAGAGGAGGATTATATCAATGAGTAAGAAATGGACAATATTAGCCGTAATTATGATTATTTTAATTGTGTTTTGGCAAATAGGAGGACTAGATTTTATTTTAGCTCGTACTGTTTTTGCTCCCGATTACAGCCCTGATTTATTAGAAGAGGAAAATGCAGAAGAAAGTAAGGAAGAGGATATAGATGAGCCAAATATTGAAGAAGACTCAACAGATAATACTAATAATGAAGAGGATAAATTATTTTATGCAGAGGATTTAGACTATGAAATTGAAATCATAGGAGAAGGCTTGGAAATCCCATGGGAGATAGTACCTTTACCTGATGGTAGATTTCTAGTAACTGAGAGACCTGGAAGAGTTGTTATGCTTGATAGCGGAGAAAAGTATACAGTACATAATGTAGAGCATATTGGAGAAGGTGGTCTTTTAGGTATGGAGATAAGTCCGAATTTTGAGGAAACAAGACAGATTTTTCTTTATTATACATATAGAGATGGAAATCAAATATTTAATAGAGTTTCAAGATTTACCCTTGAAGGAAAAAACCTTACTGAAGAGATATATATTTTAGATGAAATTCCAGGATCAAGATTTCATAATGGAGGAAGATTGAAATTTGGACCTGATGGAAAGCTTTACATTACTACCGGCGATGCCCAGGATTCTAATCTTTCTCAAGACATCAATTCTTTAGCAGGGAAGATCTTAAGAATTAATTCAGATGGGACTATACCTAAAGATAATCCATTTGAAAATAGCCCTGTATTTGCTTACGGACTGCGTAACCCACAAGGCATAGCATGGCATCCTGTTAGTGGAGAATTATTTGCAAGCGATCATGGACCAAGTAGTCAGGATGAAATAAATCTGATACTACCAGAAAAGAATTATGGATGGCCAACAGTAACTTGTCTTGAAGGAGATACAAAGTACGAAGATCCAGTATCTTGTTATTCTGATTTCACATTGGCTCCTTCGGGGATAGCTTTTTTACCTTGGAATAATCTTGAGGAATCACCATTGTATGTAGCAGGATTAAGAGGCAACATGGTTATGAGAATTGATTTAGATGAAGAGGGAGAGTTGATTAGACAAGAGGAGCTTTTCACTGATTATGGTCGTATTAGAACGGTCGTTTATTATGAAGATTCCTTATATATAGCAACTAACAATAGAGATGGAAGAGGTGTTCCAGGAGAAAATGATGATATGATTTTAAAAGTAACACCTGTCTTGCCATCAAAGAAATAACCTTCACTTAAAACCAGATTATAATAAACTAGATATTAGCAACGTATATTTATAGTTTAAAGTGGTAAATATATAATAATCATAATATTTGTTTTTAAATAATAATTGAAATGAAGAGGTGAATGAAATGAAAAAAATACTATTGCCACTAGAAAAAAGTAGTGAAGAAGTAGAAGTTATAGATGAAGCTGTTAAAATAGCACAGAATTTTAATAGTACTATAACTATATTCCATGTAGATGATTCGAAAGTTATTATCAATGAACTTCAGTACAGTCCAGAGTCTTATGAAAAAATACTAGAGAACAGACAAATTGATAATAAAAAAATGATAAAGGCTTATGAAGATTTGGGATTAAATGTTCAGGTAAAAGAAACAGCGGGAGATCCAGCAGTAGAAATTATTGAAGAGGCAGAAAAAGGTGAATACGATTTAATTATAATGAAAACTCATGGTATGAAAGCTAAAAAAAGATTTATGCTTGGAAGTGTAACTGACAAAGTAGTTCATCATGTAAAGATTCCAGTTCTTGTTGTAAGATAAGCAATATTTAATTATAAAAATCTACTAAGAAATTAAAGAAAAAATAAACGATAGGTTTTAGATAATATATCGGATTAGAGTAACCTTATTCTAATCCGATATATTATTTTTATTATTCAGATAATAATATATTTATAAATTAAACAAAATTTCTATTTTTATGAAAGAATGCTAAAAAATGGTATAATAAAATATAAACTTTAATAATTATAAAATAACGAAAAAAGTGTTATTTTAAAACTGATTTATATTTTTTAATTAAGAATAACTCGGAGGTTAAATATGAGTAAGAATTCATCTTATATATTAAAAGATCGCGTCATTCCAAAAGGTATTCTGGTAGCTATTGGTGGTAAGGAAGACAAAAAATACGACCTTCATATTCTTTCAACTATTCTATCTCTTGTAAAAAAACAAAATAAAACAATAGAAATAATTACGACGGCTACTCAGCATCCAGAAATAACTGGAAGAGAATACTACAAAATTTTTACTAAAGACATCAAAAACACTGTAGGATTAATGCATATATCAACAAGAGAACAGGCTGATGATTTAGAATTATTGAAACGAATCAGTGAAGCAGATGTTATATTTTTTACAGGAGGGGATCAATTGCGTATAACAAGTATTCTGGGAGGTTCCCGCATTGAGAAAGAAATTCTCCGAAGATATGAAAATGAGTTTTGTATTATTGCTGGAACTAGTGCTGGTGCCAGTGCTATGTCTAAAACTATGATTTGTGGTGGAGATAGTAGCGAAGCTTTACGTAAAGGTACAATTAATGTTTCTACTGGTATTGGATTGATTGATAATGCTATTATTGACACTCATTTTGTAGAACGGGGTCGATTTAGTCGTTTGATGCAGATTGTAAGTATGAATCCAAGCAATATAGGGATTGGTCTTGGAGAAGATTCCGGAATTATTATTGAGGGTGGATGTATATTAAGAGCAATAGGGAGCGGCATTACTGTGATTATTGATGGTCAACACCTTAAATATACAAACGTTGCTAACATTGATTCGGATGAATCTATTGCTATTGAAAATCTAATTATCCACACCATCGTTAATGGTTATGGGTACAACTTATTTGAAAAAAAATATCTTAAACCAGATGATCTTAAAAAGATGAATTTAATTGAAAGTGAGGTAAATACAGATGAAAATAATTGAAATGAGAGCTGTAAGAGGGCCTAATTACTATAGTAGACATCCGGTTATTTTCATGCAGCTTAACCTGTAAGAGCTCGAGAAGAAACCAACTGACATGGTTCATGGTTTTAAAGAAAACATGGAGAAAATGATACCTAGCCTTTATGAACATAAATGCTCACCTGGAAGAGAGGGTGGATTTTTTGAAAGATTAATTAGGGGAACCTGGGCAGGGCATGTAGTTGAACATGTTGCTTTAGAACTTCAATGTCTTGCAGGACATGAAGTTGCTTTTGGAAAAACTTTTACTATGGATGAAACTGGAATTTACAACTTAGTTTATCGTTATCTGGATGAAAAAACTGGCTTAAGAGCAGGTGAAATGGCTGTAGATATAGTTGAAAAATGTTTTGAAGGAAAAATTACAAATGTGGAGCCTTTGATAATTGAATTAAAAAAAATTGCAGAGTCTAGCCTTTTAGGTCCTTCAACTCAGTCAATAGTTGATGAAGCAACAAGACGAGGGATATCTCATATTCGATTGAATGAAGAAAGTTATGTGCAATTAGGTCAGGGGAAATATCAAAGAAGGATTCAAGCTACAATTATGGATAACACTTCCGCATTAGGAGTTGAAATCGCCGATGATAAGGAAAGCACTAAAAAGCTATTGTCTTCAATGGGTATTCCTGTGCCGGAAGGCTTGGCTGTTCAAACCGCTGAAGAAGCATTAGAGGCTGTTAAAGAAATTGGATTCCCGGTAGTTGTTAAACCGTTGATAGGTAATCACGGACGGGGAATTTCCGTTAACATTACAAATGATAAAGAATTGCTAACGGCCTATAGAATAGCTAGTGACATTTATGAAACAACTCTAGTAGAAAAATATCTAAGTGGATTTGACTATCGTATTCTTGTAATAGATGGAAAATTTGTTGCTGCTGCACTTCGAGAACCTGCCTATGTTGTAGGTAATGGAATTGATACAATTAGAAAGTTGATTCAAGAAGTTAATAAGGATCCTGAACGAGGAATTGGGCATGAAAAAAATCTTACACAAGTTACTATTGATTATATGACAGAAAGATTATTAGAAATCCAAAAACTTACTTTAGAGAGTATCCTTGCTGATGGCGAGAAAATATATATTAAATCTACAGCAAATCTTAGTGCCGGGGGTACAGCACTTGATGTTACTGAAAATGTTCATCCTCTTAATCAGTTAATGGCTGAACGTATTTCCCAAATAGTCGGGTTGAATGTAATAGGAATAGATATTATTGCTGACTCACTTGAAAAACCTCTTAAAAAGGATTTTTCCGGTGTTGTTGAGGTAAATGCAGCACCAGGGTTTAGAATGCATTTAAATCCTACTAAAGGTACTTCTAGAAACATTGCGTCTCATGTTGTAGACATGCTTTTTCCACCTGGGGTTGCTCATTCGGTTCCAATTGTAGCCGTTACAGGAACTAATGGAAAAACTACGACCACCAGATTGATTTCGCATATTTTGGGACTCAATGGAAGTTTTGTAGGAATGACATCTACAGATGCAGTAATTATAGATAACATACCAATACTAAAAGGAGATTACAGTGGTCCGGAAGGTGCAAAAAAAGTGATGATGGACTCAACTATTGATCATGCTGTATTAGAAGTAGCAAGAGGAGGTATTGTTAGAAGAGGGCTAGGTTTTATAGAAAGTGATGTAGGAGTTTTACTCAACATTACTTCTGATCACTTAGGTGAAGGTGGAATAAATACTTTAGAGGAGTTGACTCGGTTAAAATCAACAGTTACTGAAGCTGTAAAACCATCGGGATATGCGATTTTCAATGCCGATGATCCTTTAGTTCTTTCTTGCGTAGATAAAACTAAAGCACGACCTATTTTATTTTCAAGAAATCCTGAAAATAAAGCACTAAAAACAAATTTTGAAAAAGGAAATATCAATGTAACTATTCAAGATGGCAATGTTATTATTCAAAAAAAAGGATGGACTTCAACCGTTGCAAGTGTTGTTGAAATTCCAATAACCTTTGATGGTAATGCAGGGTTTAACATTGAAAATGTTATTGCGGCAGTAGCTGCAACAGCTGCTCTTGGACTAAATGAAGCACAAATTAGAGCAGGACTTGTGAGTTTTAGCCCTTCTATCGGTCAGTCTCCAGGAAGGATGAACGTCATAGACATGGGTGATTTTAAAGTAGTTATCGATTATGGTCATAATATAGGAGCAATTAAAGCTACGGGGGATTTCATCAAAGGATTAATGCCGGGAAGAAAAATTCGTATGGCTGCTGGCGTTGGAAATAGAAGAAGAGATGATATATTTGAATTTGGGGTTGTTCTTTCAAAGTATTATGATCATATCGTTCTTTGTGATTCTGATCCAAGAGAAAGAAAGGCTGGAGAAACAGCCCGAATTGTTAAAGAAGGCTTACTTAAAGGAGGATTCGAGCTGGATATGATTACCCTTGTCTTAGATGAAAAAGAAGCCACTAAAGCATCTTTGGAGATGGCAGAAAAAGGAGATCTTGTAGTATTACAGGCAGATGATATTACTCAGGTTATTAAAGACGTTTTAGATTATAAAAGGAAGAGGTAGATATGTCTAATTGTAGAAAAACTTATGAATTAAAAATAGTCTAAGTTTTATAATTCATGATTATACAAGTAGATAATAGAATTTCCAGATTAGTAACAGTATATAAAAACTATATTTCAGTATTTTTTATATAAGTCTTATTAAGTTTATCTAACAGATACATTTAGTTGAGACAGTTTAGGTATAAAAATCTCATATGCTGTATAAGTATATAACATAACAAATTGTTAGACTTTTAACAATCACTATTGTAAAATAAATAGTGCTTTAATAATAAATTAAAAAACAGAGGTAGCTATGCAAAGATACATTCCTATTTATCATTCATTAAAATTTAAAATAATTGTCATAGCTTTTATTGTAGTGATGATAATTATTGGTTTACTGCTATTTAAATCTCACAGAGATCAGGTAGAAATGATAAAAATGCAAGAAGAGAATTTAAATCAAATAGCAGTTGATACTATTTACAGAAGGTTTAAGGTAAGCTATCAAATATTAGAAGTAGGAGTAACACAAATCTTAGCAAATCCATCAGTAAAAGAAGCCTTTGCAGAAAGAGATAGAGAGAAATTATTGAATCTTGTATCAGGACCTTACAAGAAACTTAAAGATGTAGGTGTTACCCAATTTCATTTTCATCTTCCGGATAGCAGAAGTTTCTTGAGGGTACATAAACCAAAAGAATACGGAGATTATTTAGATTTCAGAAAAACAGTTGCTACAATAAATGAAGATGATAAACATAAAGCTATAAAAGGATTAGAAGAAGGCATTCATGGACTTTCTTTGCGACATATTCAACCAATTTATTATAAAAATCAATATATTGGGAGTATAGAATTAGGAATGGAATTAGGGTATAGAATTCTTGACATTTTTAATAATGTAAGTGGTGGTGAATGGTATCTTTACTCAATTAAAGATAATGAAAACTATCTTATGGATGGTACAATCGAAAAAGATATATATCCAATAAAAATATCTCCTAAAATCACTAAAAAACTAAAATCAGGAGAGATATTTGAAAAAATTGATACTCCTTATATAATTCAAATGATACCTATTGAAAATTTTGAAGGAGAATATACATATTATCTAAAAAGAGTTTTCAACAATAGTAAACTTATAAATCTTCAAAAAAAATATACTAGGGATAGTTTAATATATTCAACATTTATAGCTTTTGGAGGTATGACTTTGTTGTGGATTATTATCAACTATTTATTAAGGCCTTTAACATATCTAGAGAAGGAGACAAGAAAGTTTACATCAGGAACTCTTGATGGAACAATCAATATTAAATCTAAATCGGAAATAGGATTTTTAGCTGACACTATGGAAAAAATGAGACAGACACTTAAGGAAAGAGAAGAAAAATTGAAACAATTAAGTTTTGAAGATTCATTAACTAAATTGTATAATAGACATTACTTAGAACATTTATTTAAAGTATATGATGACAATAATTTTTATCCTATAACAATTTTAGTAGCAGATTTAGATGGATTGAAAGAAGTAAATGATAAACAGGGTCATTTTAAGGGAGATGAATATATCAAGAAAAGTACTAAAGTAATGAAAAGAGCTATAAGAAAGTCTGACTATTTGTGTAGAATAGGAGGAGATGAGTTTGCATTTTTGCTTCCCAACACTTGCAAGAAAATAGCTAGCAAAGTTTTATTAAGAGTAAAAGAAGAAATAGATTCTTATAATAAAAATTTAAAAGAAGAAGAAACTCCTATTTCAGTTTCAATAGGCATAGCTACTTGCAATGACAACTGCGAATCCCTTCAAAAAGTAATGGATTTAGCCGATAAAAGAATGTACAAAAATAAGTTTAAGAAGAAGAAAAAAGCAAAAACAATTTAGTTGTAATAAGAACTCACAGGATGAAAGCTGAAAACAAATTCATGCATAGTAGTGTAACTGATAAGGTAGTTTCATTTGTAAGAATACGATTTCTTATTATAAGATAAGAAATATTTGCTTTTAAAAAACTTTATAAAGATATTCAGTTAAGAGGGAAAACAAATATTGGATTAAGAAACTTTAATCGAGATTAAACTATAAAAATTTTAATCTCGATTTTTTAGTTTTAATTACAATAATACATTATAAAATACTAAGGAGGAAGAAACCAGCTAATAGACCTAAAGCTATTAAAGAAATTGTCAGACTTAAGGCGAAATTAATCTGTTTTTAAAATTTTACATATTTTAATAGCAAAATCAGCACTACTGTAATATAATAAGTATCAAAAGGCTAACTAAAGGACTTTAAAGATGAAGAGTAAAATTTACAATATTATAAATAATAAAATAGAAGAATCAAAAAAAGTATCAACAGCTGATCCAGATTTATCTAAAAGACTGAGTGAAGAAGCATATAAATTATCTAAAGAAAATGGGTTAAGGTTGAAGGAAGGATATTCCTTAATAAGTATGGCCTTTGCTTCAAGAGCGAAATCACAGACTAAAGAAATGATGGATTTATCTTTTAAAGCTTTGAATATATTTGAAAGCGAGAAGGATATTTTAGGTAGAATTAAAGCTATGAATTTAGTAGGTATAGCATATTTTTACAATTCAATGTATGAGGAATCTTTAAGATACTTAATTGAAGTTTCTAAATTATTAAATATAGAAAAAGATGATTTTATGTTGAGCTGTGTTTTAAATAATATCGGAGAAATATATAGAGAATCCGAAAACTATGATAGTGCATTAGATTATTATAATAAAGCAGTTGATATTTCTAAGTCAAATAAATTTGAAAGGATTAATGCATCTATACTTGGAAATATCGGTGAAGTTTACTATTCAAAAGAAATGTTTGAAAAATCATTAAAGGTTTTAAATGATAGTTACAAAATCCTTATTAAGGGCAATGACATGGTAAGTCTTGGAGAAACGGAAAATAGAATCGGAAAAGTGCATTGTAAAATGGGAAATTATAATAAAGCAAGTAATTTTTTTAACTCAGCATTAAACAGACTTGAGAATATAGAAAATAAATACTATATGATTGATGTATATATTAATATTGGTAAAATGAAACAGAACAGTGAACCTAAAAAAGCATTATCTTTTTATAAAAAATCACTGGATTATTCAAAAAAAGTTAATGCAAAGAAAAAGACATGTGAAATTTACGAGATGATTTCTGAGTTATACGAAGTGTTAGGGGAATATAAACTTTCTTTAGATTACTTCAGGAATCACTCTAATATAAATAAAGAAATTATGGCATCTCACTTAGGAGATAAACTTGAAATACTTAATATAGAACTTGATAATACAAAGGAATCAAATAAATATATAGAATTAAAAAAAAGATTAGAAAAAGAAATAGAATACCAGAAAAAAGAAATTAAAAAAATTAAAAAAACTAATAAAACTTTATTTCAAAAAGCTTATGAAGATGAGCTAACGGGAGTACCAAACAGAAGAAGTATAAATTCTTATTTAAGAAAAGTATTATCAGATAAAGCGACTAAAAATCAAACATTAGGAGTACTGATGATAGATATTGATCATTTCAAAATGTATAATGACTATTGGGGACATCCTAGGGGGGATTTATGTCTAAAAGAGATAGCTTCAGGTATAAATAAAATTCAAGAAAGCAGTAAAAACATATTTGGAAGATATGGAGGAGAAGAATTTGTTTACATCTTGAGGGATAAAGATGAATTAAATGTAGAAGAAATGGGTAACAACATAAGAGAAGCTGTTGAGAGATTAAACTTATACTATATTTTAAACAGTGAGAAAAAATATCTAACCGTAAGTGTAGGAGGTGTATATGGTAAGATATCAGATTTTGATAAATTCTCTAATCTAATGAAATTAGCAGACAAAGAACTATATGAAGCAAAAGACCAAGGGAGGAATAAAACAATAGTTAAACATTTAACTGAAATAAATTAATTTATTCATTATTTTATTAAGTAACTGTAAATCTTTAAATCTTGAAATATG
>CAZNLP010000045.1:0-13707 GCA_964574015.1 uncultured Clostridia bacterium
TTGAAATTTATGTAGAATAGTATTCCCCAAATCACCTCTAAAAAATTTTTAGAGGTTTTTTTATATCAAAATAACTCCTAATAAAAGTCTTTTTTTTATTAAATGACTATCTATAGGAGTTATTCTATATATTAATAATTTTAATATTAATTTTCTTATACGTTAAACCTAAACAGAATTACATCTCCATCTTTTACAATATAATCTTTTCCTTCAAGACGAAGTTTTCCTTCTTCTTTTACCTTTACCATAGAACCGTGTCTATCAAGCTCTTCGTAAGAAACAATTTCGGCCCGAATAAAACCTCTCTCGAAATCCGTGTGAATTTTACCTGCAGCTTTCGGAGCAGTAGATCCTTCTTTTACCGTCCAGGCCCTTGTTTCTTTTGGTCCTGTTGTTAAAAAACTAATTAAACCAAGTATTTTATAACTTTTTTTAATAAGTTTATCTAAACCGGATTCTTTCAGACCTAATTCTTCTAAAAAGAAACTTTTTTCTCCATCCTCTAATTCTGATATTTCAGATTCAATTTTTCCACTTAAAACTACCACTTCAGAATACTCATTATCTGCATAGGATCTAACTTCGTCAACATATTTATTGCCATTTTCCAATAAACTTTCTTCATCTACATTAGCAACATAAATTACAGGTTTATTAGTTAGCAAATTGAAACCTTTAAGTAATATCTTTTCTTCGTCAGTATAATCAATTGAACGAGCAGGATTTTCGTTTTCTAAAGCTTCTACTACTTTGTTTGTCAGATCTAATTCTTTTTGTAGACCTTTGTCTCCTTTTAACTGCTTTGTTAATTTATCTCGTCGTTTAGTCATAACTTCTAAGTCGGCTAAGATTAATTCGAGATTTATTATCTCTATGTCTCTAACCGGATTTATACTACCTTCTACATGAGTTACATTATCATCATTAAAACATCTAACAACATGCACTATAGCTTCAACTTCCCTTATGTGAGATAGAAATTTATTCCCTAAGCCTTCCCCTTTGCTGGCACCTTTTACTAACCCTGCAATATCATAAAACTCGATTATTGTAGGAATAGTTTTTTCTGATTTGCTTATTTCTGTTAACCTATCTAATCTATGATCTGGAACAGTTACTACACCTACATTTGGTTCTATTGTACAAAAAGGGTAGTTTGCTGAATCTGCACCAGCAGCTGTAATTGCATTAAATATTGTACTTTTACCTACATTTGGTAAACCTACAATTCCCATTTTCATAATATCATCCTCTCAAAATAAAATCATTGAACATTATATATTAATCAATTACTTTATTCAACTCTTATTTTACAGTCCTTAACCTAAAATTAACATAATTATAACAATTTGAAAACATTTTTGAAAACTTACTATGCTATTGTATAAGTATAGTAATAAATGTATGATTGAATTATCAAGATAATTTGATTTAAATAAGGAGGATTAAAATGAGACAAAAATATGATAAACAAATAGAAGAGCTAAACGATAGCATAATGAATATGGGTTCTATGGCAGAAAAGATATTAGATATGGCAATTAAATCATTGCTCGAACAAGATTACGACTTAGCGCAGCAGGTAATAGATTTTGAAAATGAAATAGATAAAAAGGAAAAGGTACTTGAAGATAAGTGTTTAGAACTAATAGCTCTACAGCAACCAACAGCTGGTGATTTAAGGCGGGTAATTGCTATTATAAAAATGATAAGTGATTTAGAGAGAATAGGAGATTTATGTGAAAATATAGCAGAAATTGTAATTAAAATAGGAAAAGAAGAGTTTGTCAAACCTTTAGTGGACACTCCTAAAATGGCTGATATTACAAAAGAGATGATAAAATTATCTTTAGATTGTTTTGTGAATGAAGATATAAATCTTGCATATAAAGTATATAAAATGGATGATATAGTAGATGATTTATATAAAGATATATATACCGAATTACTCTACTATTTGTCTCAAGATGTAGGAAAAATGTCTCAAGTTGTAAATCTTTTATTTATTGGGAGGTATTTAGAAAGAATAGCTGATCATTCAACAAATATTTGTGAACACGTAAATTATATTGTAACCGGTGAGAAATCTTTTTCTAAAGAATAATAATGAAATAGATTTTACAAAAAGCTCTTTTATATTGACCTTTTATACTAATTGTGAGAAAATAAAAAAAAGTGATTAACTAAAAGAGGGGTTATAAATGCCAGATTTAAATAATATTGAAGTAATTATAAGCGGTCAAAAATTTAAAGTACAGTCAGACGAAAGTAAAGAATACATAAAAAAAATTGAAGAAATGATAAACAAAAAAATTGACAACTTTAAAGAAAGCAATAAAAAATTTGATAATTATTCATCTCTTGTCTTTACTGCCTTCTTATTAGCAGATAAATATTTGAAGTTGGTAGATAAACTTGAAGAAATTGAAGATAATAAGGTAAAATTATCCGAAGTTAAAGACATGAAAAGAAAAATGAGCGAGTACAGAGAAAGAATATCACAACTGGAAGAAGAGAAGGAAGAAAATCTTCAGGAAATGATAGAAAAAAACAGCAAGTACAACACCATGAAAGCTGAGCTAGAAGATTACAAAAAACAACTTGAAGAAAAAGAAGAAGAACTTTCTGTGATAAAGGATGTACTAGAAGAAACTGAGAACAAAAACAAAACCCTCAAAAGGGAGTTGTTCCTAATAAAAGAACAAAAAGAATTAAATAATGAATAAACTGATAGCTATCAGTTTATTTTTTTTAAATAATTTGAGAATTAGATCTTATTATATTATAATTAATAATCATAGAAAAAAGGTAAATAAACACAAGGAGATTTAATGAATAATAGAATTATAAAACTTTTAGAATTTGATAAGATGCAAGAAAAACTTATCAATAAAGCAGCAACTAGATTAGGAAAAGAAAAAGCTGAAAATTTAAATATTTATAAAGATCTTAATGCAGTATCTTCTAAGCTTAACGAAACAGAAGAAGCATTTAAGATTCTTGTGGAAATAGGAGAACCTCCTTTGGGAGGAATACATAAAATTTCAAAAGAAGTTGAATTTTCTGTAAGGGGGAGGATTCTTAATCCAGGAAAAATTTTGGAGATAGGAGACACTTTAAGAGCGGCTAGAAATCTTAATAATTTTTTAAAAAACAACAAAGATGATTTTAACTACCAAACTATAAAAACATTAATTAACGGACTTAGCACAAACAAATGGTTGGAAGAAAAAATAGAAAATGCAATTATAAGTGAAGAAGAAATATCCGATAATGCAAGTTCTGATTTGAAAAAGATTAGAAGAAAAATAGATGAAAAAAATTCCAACATAAGAAGTAAATTAAACAGCATAATTAATTCTGCAGATAATCAAAAATATTTGCAGGATAGTATAATTACTATAAGAAACGATAGATTTGTTATTTTAGTAAAACAGGAACACAGAAATAAAATTAAAGGACTTATCCATGGACAATCGTCATCAGGAGCTACTCTTTTTATTGAACCATCAAGTATAGTAGAGCTGAATTCCGATATATCCAAGCTAAAAATAGATGAAAAAAAAGAAATCGAAAGAATATTAAAAGAACTTTCTGAAGATATAGCAAATTTTAGTGAAGAACTATATAATAATGAAAGAATTTTTAAAGAACTTGATTTTATTTTTGCAAAAGGTAAACTTTCTTTAAGTTACACTGGTGCAAAGCCTTCTTTAAATCAAGATGGATATATTAAGATAAAAAAAGGTAGACACCCTCTAATTGAAGAAAAAGAGGTTGTACCTATAGATGTATACTTAGGCGATGAAAATAAAACTCTTGTGATTACTGGACCAAATACAGGAGGCAAAACTGTAACTCTAAAAACTGTAGGTTTATTTACTCTTATGACCCAGGCAGGACTTCATATACCTGCTAGTTTCGGAAGCAATATAGGTATTTTCCAAAATATATATGCTGATATTGGTGATGAGCAAAGTATAGAACAGAGCTTATCAACATTTTCGTCTCATATGTCAAATATTGTAGATATCCTAAAAAAAGTTGATTCAAAGTCTTTAGTTTTACTAGATGAGATTGGAGCAGGTACCGACCCGGAAGAAGGAGCAGCTTTAGCTATAACTATCTTAGAAAAACTACTGAATGTTGGGTGTACAACTGCGGCTACAACACATTATAGTGAGTTAAAAATATATGCTCTTACACAAAAAGGTGTGCAAAATGGTAGTGTTGAATTTGATGTGAAAACTCTTAGTCCAACTTATAAAGTGTTGATAGGAGTTCCTGGAAAGTCAAATGCCTTTGAGATATCTAGGAAATTAGGGCTTGATGATGAAATAATTAGTGATGCAAAAAACAGATTAAAAGCCCATGAGGTCGAGTTTGAAGATGCATTAGTAAAAATAGAAAATGATAGGAAAGCAAGTGAAAAAGAAAAAATAGAAATCGAAAAACTTAGAAGAGAACATGAAGAAATTAAAACTGAACTTTTAAAAAAAGAGAATGAACTTAAAAATAAAGAAGCTAAGTTAATACAGGATGCAAAAAAGGAAGCAAGACAAATTGTTGAGAAAGCCAAAAATGAAACAAGTCAAATAATTAAAGAACTTAGAGATATCAATATAGAAATAGAAAAAGATAAAAATGTTAAGTTAAATCAACTCAGACATGAAATGAATGATAAACTTCAAGAATATAAAACTTCTGTAGATTTAACAAAATCCTATGAAAAGTCTGAGGAAGAACTAAAAAAGGGAGATTATGTCCTAATAAAAAATTTAAATCAAAAAGGTACAGTATTATCTGAAATTGAGAACAAAGAAGATAAGGTGACAGTACAGGTAGGAAATATGAAATTAAATGTTGATTATAATAGCCTAAAGAAATTAGAGGAAGAAAACCGAGAAGAAAAATCATCAGCAGGGACAAAAAGTATAAATATCATGAACAAGACAGTAAAATCAAGTATTGATGTTAGGGAATTTAATCTTGAAGAAGCTTTTCTGGAAGTGGACAAATATTTAGATGATGCATATTTAGCAGGATTAAATGAAGTGAGTATTATACATGGTAAAGGAAAAGGAATCCTTAGAAAAGGAATAGGACAGTATCTTAAGGGACATAATCTTGTGAAAGAATTTAGACTGGGAAGCTTTGAAGAAGGCGGAGACGGAAATACTATTGTAAAATTAAAGCAGAGGTAAAAAAATGATATTAGTTAGTGCATGTTTAATGGGTATCGATTGTAAGTACAACGGAGGAAATAATAAAATTGAAATCTTGAATGAATTATTAAAGGATGAAACATTAATACCGGTATGTCCAGAACAGCTTGGAGGATTAAAAACACCAAGAAATCCATCGGAAATAATTATGATAGATGGTAACCAGCATGTAGTAGATAAAAAGGGTAATGATGTAACATTACAATTTATAAAAGGAGCGGAAGAGACCTTAAAAATAGCGAAGATATATAGTATAAAAAAAGCTATTTTGAAATCTCGAAGTCCATCATGTGGAAGCAAAAAGGTGTATGATGGAACTTTTTCAGGGAACCTTGTAGAAGGTGAAGGAATTACTGCAGCTTTTTTAAGATCAAATAATATAAAGGTATTTAATGAAATAAATTATTTAGAAAAATTGAAATAAAATCTACTATATGCTAATATCATATATAGTAAAATTCTATGGAGGTTAGTTAATGATAGATTATAAAGATTCCGTAGCGGAATTGATATCAGAAAAAGTAGAACTAGAAAAAGAAAAAATATATGAAATTATAGAAATACCACCGGATATGGAAATGGGAGACTATGCATTTCCTTGCTTTATTTTGGCAAAAACTTTCAAAAAAAATCCGGCATTAATAGCTAAAGAATTATCACAAAGTATTGAATTAAATAATAAATTCGAAAAAGTAGTTAATAACGGACCCTATTTAAATTTTTTTCTAAATAGATCTGAATTTAATAAAGAAACCCTTAAAGAAATATATAATAATGATAATTACGGCAAAAAAAATATTGGTAAAAATAGAAATGTAATAGTGGAATTTTCATCACCAAATATAGCTAAACCCTTTCATATCGGACACATAAGAACAACGGTTATTGGAAATGCAATTAATAATATTTATGATTTCATGGGATTTAATACCATAGCGGTAAATCATTTGGGAGACTATGGGACTCAGTTTGGTATGTTAATATCTGCATATAAAAAATGGGGCGACAAAGAAACCATTGAGAAAAATCCAATTAAAGAACTACTTAAATTATATATTAGGTTCAATGAAGAAATGGAAGAAAAACCTGAGCTTCAAGATGAAGCAAGAGAATGGTTTAAAAAGTTGGAACAGGGTAATCAAGAAGCCAAAGAATTATGGCAGTGGTTTAAGGATGTTAGTTTAAAAGAATTCAACAGAGTTTACGATATGTTGAATATTAAATTTGATTCATATGCAGGGGAAAGTTTTTATTCCGACAAGATGAATAGAGTAATACAAGAACTAAAAGAAAAGGATCTTCTCAAAAAATCTGAGGGAGCTGAAATTATTGATTTAGATGAGTTCGACATGCCATCACCTTTAATCAGAAAGAGGGATGGATCCACATTATACATTACAAGAGATATTGCAGCTTCTATATATAGAAAAGAGAAATACGACTTTTATAAAAATATATATGTGGTAGCTTCACAGCAAAATTTACATTTTCAACAGTGGATAAAAATAGTAGAGCTAATGGGATATGATTGGGCTAAAGATTGTGTTCATATACCTTTTGGAATGGTCAGTTTAGAAGATGGAACTTTATCTACTAGAAAAGGAAGAGTAGTTTTCTTGGAAGATGTTCTTAAAAAAGCTGTTAAAAAAACAAAAGAAATTATCGAAGATAGAAACCCAGAACTTGAAAATAAAGAAGAAGTTGCAAAACAAGTAGGAATAGGCGCAGTAGTTTTTCAAGAACTGTACAACAATCGAATTAAAGATTATACATTTTCTTTAGACAAAACACTAAGTTTTGAAGGAGAAACAGGACCATATGTACAGTACACATATGCTCGTACCTGCAGCATATTAAATAAAGCTGAAATTGATATAGACGAAGAATTCAATAATGAACTACTAAAAGAAGATATAGAATTTGAAATAATAAAATCTCTTTATGAATTTTCTGATGTAATAGAAGATGCTATGGAGAAATACGAGCCATTTTATATTACTAGATATATTGTAGATTTAGCTCAGAAATACAATAGATTTTACAATAAATGCCCAATTTTAAAAGAAGAAAAAGAACTTAAAAAAGCTAGATTACTAATAACATATGGTGTTAATAAAGTTATAAAAACAGGATTAAACCTATTAGGAATTGAAACACCAGAAAAAATGTAGTTTTATATTATCCTTGACAAGGAAGTGAATATTTCATATAATGCCTTTTGATTACAAAAAAAGGAGGCGCAAATGAACAAGAAAATTAAAATCATTGTAATTTTACTATTATCTATCTTAGCATTTTCTTTTCTGCAAAGTAGTGCCAGTGAAAGTCTAAATTTAGAAAGTAATAACAATGATGTTGAATATAATTTTATAGAAGTTAATAAAATTCAAAAGAAATATTTAGAAGAAGTCAAGGAAAGAGAAATTCAAGTACTAAAAGCTGAAATTAATAAAATTAAAAAAGAAGAGAAAAAAACTTATTTAGCTTTGGAAGATTTTATTATTGATGTGAGTGGATTAAGCAAAGAAGATTCAAGTTATTTAATCGAGGCTAGTGAAAATATAGGAGTGGATCCTATGTTGATACTATCACTAATTAGAGTAGAGAGTTTCTTTGATCCCTATTTAGTAGGAACATCTGGGGAAAGAGGTCTTGGACAGTTGATGGCAAATACGGCAAAACCTGTAGCTGAAAGCATAGGGGTTGAATACAATCCAGATAAATTATTCGAACCTCAATACAATATACTACTCTTTACAACACAGTTTAAATACTTGATAGATTATTATGAAGGAGATTTACATAAAACACTCACTGCATATAATAGAGGACAGTATGGTTTAGAGAAATATATGGCTTCAAGATCATCACATTCAAGACCTGAAGTAAGTATTTATTCATCAACAGTTCTAAAATATGCTACAGAATACAAAAATCAATTTGATAATAGTAAATAAAGTTTATATAATATAGCTGACACATATCAGCTATATTTTTTTAGGAGAAATTATGAATAGAACCCAAAACTTACTTATAAACATATTTAAAAATGAAAAGCTAGATGATTACAACGGTATAGGAAAAGGTGAATTAATTTATACCTATAAGATGCAGCTTTTTATTATTGTCTGCAAATCTCTTGAATATAAGGAAAAAGGAATAGGTATTAATTATGAGAGATTCAAAGAAGAGATGACTTTGCTTAAATATTATTTAAATGGTTCAAATAAAGCTTTGGAAAATTTTTATAAAGGCAATAATTATAATGAGGAAGACGATAGTATAATATTTAGAATCTTACCTATAATTATATCAAATGAAAATAATAAAATAATTGAAGAAGAAGTAATAAAAAACATATCTAAAACAACTACAAATCCAAAGTCAATTTTAGATGGAATAATTTCAACATATGTTTTTTTAGAATATTTAAAGAGTGGAAGTATAGACAAAGAGGTAATAAAGGAGTATATTATTAAATTTTCTATAAAAGACTATTTTGAAAAATTAAGTTTTCCAGATAAAAAGTTTATATTAACCTTTGAGAGAGAAAGGATAAAACTATTAGAAAAAATAGACAATAATTTAAATCAGCTTAATAGTGGCCTTTATAATATAAATGAAAATATAGAAAAAAACTTAAATAAAGATAAGTACTACAAATTAATAGAAGATTTTTCGGATTTTTTATTGAATTTGAAGAGAGGTAGTATAGATGTAGAAAGTTTAGAAAAATCAAATTCAGAAAGAAAGTTTAAAATTCGTGAAGGTAATGTTTTTGAACACTATCTTTTAGGGAAAAGTAAAATTGTAAAGAATGATAAATCAGAATTTTATGTAAAAACAAAATACGGACTTTTTAAATTTAGGAAACTGTAAGGAGAATAAGTGAAAATATTATTAATAGGTGTAAACAGTAGATATACCCATACAAATTTAGCATTAAGATATATGCGAGAAGCTCTTTTAGAAAAAAAATTCGATGTAGATCTAAAAGAATACACTATAAACAACGAACTCGATTACATATTAGGGGATATGAAATTTAAAGATTACGATTATATATGCTTTTCTACATATATATGGAATATAAATGAAATTGAAAAAATATGTGAGGTAATAAAAAAATCTAAAGAAAAAATAACAACTATATTTGGAGGTCCTGAGGTTACTTATAATAATAAAGAATACTTAAAGGAGTATCCTTTTGTTGATTATATAATTAAAGGAGAAGGTGAAGAAGTACTACCTAGCTTAATTAATTCTTTAGAAAAGAACCTAGATTTAAAAAAAATAAATGGGATAATATATAGAGATGAAGAAAAAATAATAGAAAATCTTGGAATAAATAAAATTTTAAATATTGATGATTTACCCTTTCCATATGAAACTGAATATAAGTTGGAACATAATAATGAAATCTTTAAAAATAAATACATATACTATGAAACAACAAGAGGTTGTCCTTATAGATGTGGATTTTGTTTATCTTCAGTTGATAATGGCATAAGAGCATTATCTATGGACAGAATAAAAGATGATTTAGATAAAATATATCAGTTAAAACCTTTAATAATAAAGTTTGTAGACAGAACCTTTAATTACGATTGGAAAAGATCCAGAGATATAATTAAGTACATTGTGTCTAAAAACAGCAATATAAAAGTTCATTATGAAATCACTGCTGATATAATTAATATTGAATTTCTTGAATTCTTGAAAAAGCTACCAAAGAACATTTTTCAATTTGAAATAGGACTTCAAACAACAAACAAACAAACCTTAGATGAGATTCAAAGAAAAATGGATTTTGAAAATATAAAACTGATTGTAAAAGAATTAAGTGAAACCAAGAATATTCATATGCACTTAGATTTAATAGCAGGGCTACCGAAAGAAAATTACAAATCATTTATTAATTCTTTCAATGAAGCATATAATCTTGGAGCAGAAAAATTACAGTTGGGTTTTCTAAAAGTATTAAAAGGTACTCCGGTTTATAATAAAAGAAAAGAAAACGGATTAGTATATAGATCTTTTGCCCCCTACGAAATTATAAAAACTAAAGATATAAAAGCTGAAGAAATTCAACAGCTTAAAAAAATTGATAATATTTTAAATAAATACTATAGTGAGGGATATTTTTCAAACACAATACAGTATCTTATTAACAAATACTATGATAAACCATTTGAATTATATTATGATATGTCAATTTATTGGGAAAACAACAATTACTTTGAGAACTATCATAAAAGAAAAAAATTATATGATATTTTATTTGAGTTTTCAAAAAAATACGATTATATTGATTGTGGATATTTAGATAATTTTATAGTAGACTATGTAAAAAATAATAAAAATTTAGAACTACCCCACTACTTAAATAAGAATAGGGAAGATAGATATAAAAAACACAAAATAAATATAATTCAAAATAAATATTTTTTAAATAAATATCTTAAAAATATTTATGAAAATAAAAACAGAAAAATAATTAATGAATTTAGAATTGTTGAAGTATCAAAAAAAGCAACTCTATTTGTATATGAAGAAGAATGCAAAATATATAATATCAATGATTATTTAAATCTAATAAGAAAGGAAGATTGATTTGAAATTCAAAGACAGTATTAATGAAATTGTAGAAAAAATGAAAAACGAAATATCTTTTATTGAAATAAAAGAAGGCACTGAAATAAAAATAAATAATAAAGATATATTAATAGATAAAAAAATATCTTTTCCAATTTTCATGGATGAGTTAATAAAAAACATAAAAGAGTCTGAAGATTTTAAAGGTTTTAATAACAAAAGCATAATAGAAGGTATTCTTTTTACAATTGGCACAGATAAAAGTTTTAAACTAAATGAGACATATAAATCTATACTTATCAAAGCGGGAATTAATATTGAGGCTTATTTAATAAAACTAATAAATAGTGAAGAAGTTTCTATTGATAAAAAAATAGTTTATGCTAAAGCGCTAATAGAAAATGGAAAGATGAACGAAAAAAAATATTTTATATATGGTAATGTTTTAGAGATGAAAGGAACAGAATTATTTAACAAAAATAAAAAAAACTTAGCAGAAGAATATATGGAAGAATCAGTTAAATACTACAACAAATCTTTAGATGAGAACTTAGAATTTTCACTTCCCTACTATAAATTAGGATATTATTATAAGCAAAACAATGAATACTTGAATGCTAAAGCTTATTGGGATAAATTTATTGAACTTGACGAGAACGACATAAGAAAACAAGAAATAAGAGATCAAATGGAAGAGTTAGAATATTACATTAAGTTTGAAGAAGGATATAAATTAGTTTTAAAAGGATACGTAGAACAAGGATTAGACATTCTGTTGCCTTTACTGGATGTTTTTAAAAACTGGTGGAAATTATTTTTTGTTATAGGTGTAGCCTTTAGACAGAAACAGGAATTTGATGTAGCAAAGAGATACTTTAAAAATGTAGTAGAAATTAATCCAGCTCAAGTAGATGCTATAAATGAACTTGCCGTTTGTGAAATGAGCACAGATAATTATGAGAATGCTTTAAAATATATTGATGAAGGATTAAAGACAAATCCTAAAAGTCATGAATTATACACTAATAGAGCTGCAGCAAATATTTATTTAAAAGATCTTGAAAGAGCAGAAAAAGACGTAAAAAAAGCACTAGAGATAGAACCGGGGAACGAAGTTGCAACTATACTTAGCGAAGAAATCGAAAAAATAAAAAAACAAGGATAAATAAATGAAAAAAAATAAAGTAATTACTATAATTATAATCGCAGTAATAATAATTACATCTATTGTATTTATGTTTATGACTAATAGAACCAAAAGTTCAGAAGAAGGTGCTTATTTAAATGGAGAAAAGATACAATTAGACAATTATATTATTAAAGAAGAAGATAATTACTTTATAAATTATTCTATATTAGAAGAAAATAAAATAATAGATTCTTTTAATGATGTTGATAGCAAATATATTCAAATTTTTTATGAATATCAAATCTATGAAATTAACTATAATATAGAATCTAATACCTTTATAAAAAAAGAAAATAATATATTTATTAATTATGACTATATAAAATCAAAGACAGATTTTTCTATTAATATTTACAAAAACGGGGATTTTCTTTATATAGAAAACAATAATACAAAAGGTATAACAACTGATAAAACAAAATTAAGAACAGATACATCTATATCTTCAAAAATTTATACGAAACTTACGCCTAATGAAGAATTTGTAATCTACGAGTACTATCAAAATTGGGCTTTTATTAGATTTAATGAACATATAGGATATATAAAATTGGATGATATCAAATCAACTAAATCAGAGAGAACGTACAAATTAAAAGAACTTAGTACAAACAAAAATCTTGTTGTAGGATGGGACTTATTCAACAGAAAAGCTGAAAGTATAGCAAATTATGTATATTATGAAGATTTAGATGTTATAGCACCAACATGGCACACTTTAGATAATGAAGAAATTATGACTGACTGGTATTTAGAGGAATATTACGACTACTATAAGAATAAAGGAGTTGATTTTTGGGGAGTGTTTAATAATGCTTTTAATAGGGATTTAACTTCATTGTATCTTAGGGATAGAGATAGAAGAAAGAATGTTATAGAAAAAATTATTAAAATATCAAAAGAGCATGAATACGATGGTATTAATTTGGATTTTGAAAATCTTCACTATGAAGACAGAGATTACCTTACTGTTTTTATTAAAGAACTATATATAGAAGCTAGGAGAAATAACCTCTTGTTTTCAGTTGACATAACGGCTTTATCAGAAAGTCAAAACTGGTCTTTAATATATGATAGAGCTGAGATAAGTAAATACGCAGACTATCTTATTCTTATGGCATACGATGCTACTACAAGTCCAGAACAGGGAATAGGGCCAATAGCATCAATACCTTGGATAGAGAAAGCAGTAGTTCAATTAAAAGAAATTACAGATAATAGCAATATAATTTTAGGAGTACCTTTTTATACTAGACTATGGGAAATAACAGAAAGTCCTGAAGGCATATATAGAGACTCAACTGCATTAAGAGTAAAATCAGCACAAGGTTTTATAGAAGAAAATGAAATACCTATAACTTATGATAATGAAGCTAAGCAGAACTATGGAGAAAAGAAAATCGATAATACTACATATAAAATATGGATTGAAGATGAATTATCTTTAGGATATAGAATAGATTTAATTGATAAATATAAACTTAAAGGTATTGCAATTTGGGCTTTAGATTATAGTACAGATGAACTATGGATGAAAATAAATGAAAAAATACTAAATTAATCATTGACTTTTAACCAGTGATTTGGTATCTTATTTGAGGCGCAAAAAATATAACAAACATTACAAAGAAAAAAAGCGAAAAAAAGACATAAAAAAGTCTTGACAGCAGAAGCGATAGATGATAACCTAATAGA
>CAZNLP010000046.1:0-13318 GCA_964574015.1 uncultured Clostridia bacterium
TATCCTCATAGGACACCTCCTGATTTATTAAGTCGATAATATAATCAGTCATATTCTTATCCTTTAATCCTATAACACCGACTTCATTTTTACCTACAATATTTCCTAAATTTTTTTTATTTTTATACTGTATATAATAAATGTTTTCATTACTTAGAACTTTGTCTAATTTTTCTTTTATAGTTTTAGATAAATCTTCAGCTACAATTGTTAAGGTAATTTTTTTGTTTTGAATTCCTTTTTTTGTAAGCTTATATCCAATTGCTATGTTATTGCTTTTTACTGCAAATCCAATCATATTATCGATTTTATTCATTTTCTTTTAGCTCATTCTTTATATTTATGTAAACTTCTTCCGATATTTGGGTTTTAAAAGTTTTTTCTAATTTTTTGTTTCTATATGCTTTTTCAAAACATTCAAGTTTATCACAAATATATGCTCCTCTTCCATTTGCTTTACCCGTTTTATCTAAGAATATTTTCTCTTCTTTATTCTTAACAACTCTTATCAATTCTTTTTTAGGAAATCTTTCTTCACATCCTAAACATTTTCTTAATGGAATTTTTTTGTTTTTCATAAATAGATCTACTCCTTATCTATCTCTCCTTCATATTGGGACTCACTTTTAATATCTATTTTCCATCCTGTCAGTTTAGCAGCTAATCTAGCATTTTGTCCTTCTTTTCCAATTGCCAGTGATAATTGAAAATCCGGAACAACAACTAAAGCACTTTTTTCTTTTTCCTTTGTTTCAACCTTTAAAGTGTTTGCTGGATTAAGACTATTAGAAATAAATACAGCCGGATCTTTATCATAAACAACTATATCGATTTTCTCTCCATTTATCTCATCAACTATTGCTTTAACTCTGCTACCACGGTTTCCTACACAAGAACCAACAGGGTCAACATTCTCATCATTAGAAAATACTGCTATTTTAGTTCTTGAACCAGCTTCTCTAGAAATATTATATATTTCTATTATGCCATCATATATTTCTGGAACTTCTAATTCAAATAATCTTTTAATTAAATCCGGATGAACTCTAGATAGTGTTATATTTGCTCCTTTTGTTGTGTTTTTTACATCTAGTATTACTGCCTTAATTCTATCTCCTTGATTAAAAGTTTCATTTGGTATTTGCTCATTTTCTGTTAATATTCCTTCAATTTTTCCTAAGTTTACGAATATATTGTTCTTACTTATTCTCTGAACTATTCCTGTTATTACTTCACTTTCTCTACCATGATATTCGTTATATATATTATCTCTTTCAGCTTCTCTAATTTTTTGGAGAATTACCTGTCTTGAAGTTTGAGCAGCTATTCTTCCAAACTCTTTCTTCGGCTTTATCTGTTTTTTATAAATATCTCCAACTTCTAAATTTTTATTAATTTCTTTAGCTTCTTCAATCGAAATTTCTAAAACAGAATCTTCTACTTCTTCTACTACTTTTTTCTCTGCATATATCTTATAATCTCCTGTTTCTCTATCTATATCGATTGTTACTTTTCCTGCCTTACCATAATTCTTTTTAAATCCTGATAATAATGCCGTCTCCATTGCAGAAATTACAACGTCTTTTGATATTCCTTTTTCGTTTTCCAATTCATTTAAAGCTCTCATCATATCTTTATTCATATCTACCTCCTAAAAATCTATATGCTTATTTGCTTTTGATATTTCATCAAAATTAAATATGTATTTACTTTTATCTTTGTCATCTATTTCTATAGTGATACTATCTTTTGCTATATTTATTAATTTACCGATGAATTTTTTTTGATTATTTTTCTTTGCATATAAATTGATTTCAATAATTTCATTTATATTTTTTCCGTAATCTTCTACTGATTTAAAAGGCCTGTCTATCCCCGGTGATGATACTTCTAGAAAATAACTATTTTCTATGAACTCTTCATCATCAAGAAGTTTACTCAATTCGCGGCTTACTTCACTACATTCATCTATTGTAATACCTTTATCTGTATCTAAATATACCTTCAAATAATAAATGTTGTTTTCCTTTACATAATCAACTTCTACTAAGTTAATTTCTTTATCTTTTAGTATATCTTTAAGTAGGTTTTCAGTTCTACTAATTATACTGGTTTTGTTCATTAATTTCCTCCTACACAATTAGAAAGAGTGGGGCAAACCCACTCTTGTTTTCAATATTTTTGTTCAAATTATTATAGCATAATATATCAAATTTTTCAACTAAATATTGAAATTTGATTTGTTTCATCCATTTCCTTTAAACACCCTTGTTCTTTAAGTCCTTCAATTGATGTTTTTGTTATTTTACACCTTTTACTAAGATCTTCTATAGATATAAATTTTCCTTTGTTTCTTTCTTTAATGATGCTTTCTGCAGCATTTTCTCCCATACCTTCTATACTTATCAATGGAGGTATTATATAATCTCCGCTGATTTTAAAAATTTTGTGGTCTGATTCATATAAATCAACATTTTTAAACTTAAAATTTCTCCTATACATTTCTAATGCAACCTCTAAAACTGTATATAAATTTTTATCCTTTTGTGTTCTATCCTTACCCTTATCTTTTATTTCATTCATTTTGCTGATAATCGTTGATTCACCCTTTAATACCAACTTAGAATCAAAATCTGCAGCTTTAGACGTAAAATAAGTACAGTAAAAAGCTTGGGGGAAGTTTATTTTGTAATATGCTATTTTAAAAGACATTGTAACATAAGCAACAGCATGAGCTTTAGGAAACATATATTTTATTTTTTTACATGAATCTATATACCAATTCGGGACATTTTTTTCTTTCATTATTTTAATTTCATCTTCTGTTACGCCTTTTCCTTTTCTGACCTTCTCCATAATATCAAAGGATAGTTTTTTATCTAATCCTTTATAAATTAAATAGGTCATAATATCATCTCTAGTTGAAATAACTTTATCTATTGTTGTTATATTTTGTCTAATTAAATCCTGAGCATTATTTAACCAAACATCAGTACCGTGTGACAATCCTGATATTCTAACTAAATCCGAGAAGGTTTTTGGCTTAGTATCAATCAGCATTTGTCTAACGAAATCTGTTCCAAATTCAGGAATTCCTAAAGTTCCTACTTCACAATTTATATCTTCTTCTGTTATTCCTAAAATTTCAGTTGATTTGAAAAGTGACAAAGTTTCTGCATCATCCAGCCTGATATTTTTACTATTATACCCTGTAAGATCTTCAAGCATCCTGATTATGCTTGGAGTATCATGTCCTAGTATGTCAAGCTTTAATATCCTTCCTGAAATAGAGTGGTAGTCAAAATGAGTTGTTATTACTCCCGAACTACTATTGTTAGCAGGATATTGTATCGGTGTAAAATCGTATATTTCTTTATTTTTAGGTACAATCATTATCCCGCCGGGATGTTGTCCTGTTGTTCTTCTTACACCTGTACAACCATCTACAAGTCTATCAATTTCTGCTTTATTTACCTTCTTTTCTTTTTCGTCAAAGTAATTTCTTACAAATCCGTAAGCTGTCTTTGAAGCAATGGTTCCTATAGTTCCAGCTCTGTAAACATATCCTTCTCCAAACAAAGTTTCTGCATATTTCATAGCTATCATTTGCTCTTCACCTGCAAAGTTTAAGTCGATATCAGGTTCTTTATCTCCCTTAAAACCTAAAAATACTTCGAAAGGTATATTATGTCCATCTTTTTTTAACTCTGTGTTGCATTTTGGACATATTTTATCTTCTAAATCTACTCCTGAACCAATGTTTTCTCCATCTCTTAATTCAAAATATTTGCAATTAGGGCAAATGTAATGAGGTGGCAAAGGATTTACATCTGTAATATTTGATAGAGTTGCTACAAATGATGATCCTACCGACCCTCTTGAGCCAACTAAATATCCATCATCTAAGGATTTTTTTACCAGTTTATGAGCAATTATGTACATTACAGCATAACCATTACTTATAATAGAATTTAGTTCTTTAGATATTCTTTTTTCGACTATCTCAGGCAGATCTTTCCCGTATATTATTTTTGCATTATCATAAGTTAACTTTTTTAAGTTTTCTTCTGAACCTTCAATTATAGGTGGAAACGTGCCTTCAGGAATAGGTCTTATTTTTTCAATCATTTCTGCTATCTTATTTGGGTTTTCAATTATAATTTCTTCTGCTTTTTCTTTATCAATATAATTAAAGTCTTCTATAATTTCATCTGTGGTTTTAAGATATAATGGTGCCTGTTTATCAGCATCTCTAAAACCTTGGCCATACATTAAAATTCTTCTATATACTTCATCATATGGATTCAAAAAATGAACATCCCCTGTTGCACAAACTAATTTATTTAATTCTTCTCCAAGTCCAATTATCTTTTTATTGATCTCTTCTAAATCTTTGAAACTTTCAACAACCCCATTCTGTACTAAATGTGAGTTATTAGCAATAGGTTGTACTTCTAAGAAATCATAAAATTTTGCAATTTCTTTTAGTTCCTTATTGTTTTTTTCCTTTAATGCCCCTTGATAAAATTCACCTGATTCACAGGCTGTTCCAATAATCAATCCTTCTCTATATTTATTTAATATTGATTTTGGTATTCTTGGTTTTTTATAAAAATATTTTAAATGGGATAAGGAAACTAATTTATATAAGTTTTTTAATCCTTTGTAATCCTTTACAAGTATTATTACATGATATGTTTTAGCATTTTTTATATTCGATTTATCGGCAAAAAAATTATTAATTTCATTTAAACTATTTATTTTTTTTTCTTTTAAAACATTAAAGAATTCCAAAAGAATCTTAGCCGTTGCTTCAGAATCATCTACAGCTCTGTGATGATTCTCCAATTCAATTTTAAAGTGTTTTGCTAGAGATTTTAAGTTATGCCTTCTTTTATTTTTTAAAATTCTTCTTGATAGTTCTAAAGTATCTATTATAGTGTAATCTTTTTTTAAGGTATAATTGTTCTCTAAAAAACTATAATCAAATTCAGCATTATGTGCACATAAAGTACTGCAATCACCTATAAACTTAAAAAAATCTTTCATTCCTTCTCTTATTGCAGGTTTGTCTTCTACCATATCATTGTTTATACCTGTTAGACTTTCAATTTTTTCTGGTATTTTAACTTCTGGATTAATAAGTTGATTGAATTTATCTATAATCGCATTGTTTTTTAATTTAACAGCTCCAATTTCTATTATTTTGTCTTTTTTAGGATTTAATCCTGTTGTTTCAAAATCGAATACTATTATTTCATCTTCTAGATTATTCTCTGAAGGATTTTTAATTAAATCAAGTTCATCGTTAACTAAATAACCTTCTAATCCATAGATTACTTTAATAGGTATTTGCTCCGCAACTTCCATTGCTTCAGGGAATCCTTGAATTACTCCATGGTCGGTTAAAGCTATGGCTTTATGTCCCCATTTATATGCTTGATTAGCTAGTTCAAAAAAATTATTCATGCCATCCATAGAACTCATCTTTGTATGGGCGTGTAATTCAATCCTTTTTCTGTTATATAAATCTTCTCTTTTTTCTTGCTCTATTAAATTAATGCTGTCAGCCATAAGTACAAATTCTTTAGCATATTTATCAAAATTCAGTTTTCCTGAAACTTTAATTGAAAGATCTTCGATTTTCTTATACTTATTTAAATCCTCTTCTTTTCTTAAAAAAACTTTAATATTTATGGAACTTTTAAAATCTGTAATCTTCAAAGTAACAAGGTATAATTTTTCTTTTAATTTTTTGGTTTTACAGCTTATTATCTTACCTTCTGTACAGTAAGTTTCTCCTTCTATCTCCTGTATTTCATTAATTTTTATAGGCGGTTTTTTTATGTTTTTTCCCTTTATAATTGAACTTCTTCCAATATTTTTTGGTGATTTTGTTTTTGAGGAACTGTTATCAATATCTGTTTTTTCAATATAATTTTCAATTCTATCGCTTATTTCTTGTTCTTCTTTTATAACCTTAAACTCAATATCTTTTTCTATATTATAAAATTTCTTAAGAATTTTTTTTATATACTTACTAAAATCTTCCTTTTCGATTTTTTCTTTTAATATATTAGAATTTATAAAAATTTCTATTGTTTTTTCATTGGTTTTCATTTTTTTAGTATTAAAATTTTTTGTGTGATTTTTATATTTTCTATTAATTAGATATTCTACATTACTTAAAATTTCATTATTGTTAATTATTATATTTTTTGTTCTTACTTCGTCTATTAATACAGAAAAATCATAGAATTTATTTTTTATATAAAAAACAAGATTGTCAAGTTTCTCTAAAGAAACATAACTATTTATATCGATATCTATAATTATTTTTTTGTTGTTTTCAGATATTTTAACTGATTCAAATTTTATTTTGTTTTCTATGTTTATTTCCTGTAAATAAGAATAAATATTTATATTTCTCACCTCTACTTCATGAAAAAGCTGCATTAATTGCAGCTTTTTTTTATTTCTTTAATGATTTCATCGACTATATTTTTTTCATTAATTTTTTTTATCAACTTTCCTTTTTTAAATAAAACTGCCTCTCCTTTTCCGCCTGCTATACCTATGTCTGCTTCTTTAGCTTCTCCTGGACCGTTAACTATACATCCCATTACAGCAATAGTTATATCTATTTTTATTTTTTTTTCAATAATTTTATTTTCGATTTCTTTTGATAAATTTTCAATGTTTATTTCAGTTCTACCGCAGGTTGGACAAGAAATTATATTTGGACCGTAGGGTCTTAAATTTAGATACTGAAGCATTTTTCTGCCTACCCTAACTTCCTCTCTTGGATCAGCTGTCAACGAAACTCTTATAGTATCTCCTATGCCTTGAAGCAAAAGCGCCCCTATTCCCATTGATGATTTGATTATTCCATTTTCATAGGTGCCGGATTCGGTCACTCCTAAATGAATTGGGTAATCTATTAATTTAGATAATTTTATATTGCTTTTATAATTTTCGACAACGTTGCTTGACTTAATTGAAACTACTATGTTACTATAGTCAAATTTTTCAATTTGTTTTATCTGATTTAGAGCACTTGCTACTAATGAGTTTTCATTTACTCCATTGTATTTTTCGATATATTCTTTTTTTACAGAGCCTGAATTCACTCCAACTCTGATTGGAATTTTTTTGTTTTTGCAGGCATATACAATTTTCTTTATTCTCTCTTCATTTCCTATATTACCAGGATTTATTCTAATACCATCTACTCCGTTTTTTATTGAACTTAATGCAAGTCTATAATCAAAATGAATATCTGCAATTAAAGGAATATTGATTTCTTTTTTTATTTCTTTTAATGCATCAGAACTTTTTTCCTCCGGTACAGCTACTCTGATTATATCACAACCATCTTCTTCAAGTTTTAAAATTTGTTCGACAGTAGATTTGACATCATAGGTTTTTGTGTTAGTCATAGATTGAACAGTTATTAAATTTCCATTGCCAACCTGTACATTCCCGTACTTAATTAATCTTGTCATGTTCTTCACCTATCTCATCAATCTAACTATATCATTATAAAGAACAAAAAACATTAGCGCAATCAATAGTATAAATCCAACAAAATGGATGTAACCTTCTTTTTCAGGAGGTATTCTTTTCCCCCTTATTTTTTCAATAACTAATAATAAAATCCTACTACCATCTAATGCTGGAATAGGTAATAAGTTAACAAATCCAAGGTTAATACTTATAAATGCTGCTAAATTAAGTAGTGGATATAGTCCTAGGTTAGCTGCCTGCCCTATCATACTAATTATTCCTACAGGACCTGCTATAGCTTCTGAGCCTACTTCTCCTCCTATGAGCATACCTATAAATCTAAACATTAAATTTATATAGTAAAAAGTTTTATGAACCGATCCCAAAATTATATCAGAAATTCCTTTTTCAATCTCTGTATAATAACCTATAGATATTTGGTTATCAGGAGCTACATTAAAAGTTACTTCTTCATTATCTCTAAGAGCTTTTATAGTTATTGTGTTGCCTTCTGAATCATTTATTAATTCTCGAATTACTTCCCACTCTTTTGTTTCCACTCCATTTACAGAAACTATTTCATCTCCGGTTCTCAATCCAGCTTCAAAAGCCGGCATAGTTTCATCTATAAAACCTATTTCATTTGTATAATTATCATCTACTACTTCCGGAGAAATTCCTATCATAAATCTATAGTTGTGAGGAATATAGAAACTACTCAACTCATTGTTTCTTTCAACTGTTATATTGTATCCCTCTTTACTTGATGATATTTCATCTTGAATTTCATCCCAATATTTTACATTTGTATCATTTATTTTAATTATTTCGTCGCCAGGTCTTAATCCTTTGTCATATTCATTTAAATTAGGTTCAATTTCTTCTACTGTATTTCCATTTATACCGTAAAACCCTATAACTAATACAAAGATAATCAAAGCAAGACCAAAGTTCATAATTGGTCCCATGGCTATAACTTTTAATCTACTTAAAACAGATTTTGAGTTGAAGCTATCTTCTGCAAATGAATCGTCATCTTCTCCTTCCATTTTTACATATCCACCTATAGGAAATAATTTAATTGAATATTTTGTTTCACCTTTTTGAATGCTTTTTATTTCCGGACCCATACCTAATGAAAATTCATGAACGGTAATTCCTACGCTTTTAGCAGCCCAAAAATGACCAAGTTCGTGAATTATAATTACTAATGAAAAAATAATTAATGATGATATAAAAGTTGTCATTTCAATCCTCTCCTAACTAATAAAAACAGAAAAATAATAAATAATCGGTACCACAAGGAGCATACTATCAAATCTATCTAAAAATCCTCCATGGCCCGGCAAAAAATTGCTAAAGTCTTTAATATTGTTCTGCCTTTTAATTTTTGATGCTATTAAATCTCCTGTAATTGAAAAAACAGAAGATATTATTACAAAAAGTACTATAATCTCTATTTTGAAATTCCCATAATAAAAGTTGTAAATTAAAGCTACTCCCAAACTTCCCAAAATACCTCCAATAGCTCCTTCTATAGTTTTTTTAGGGCTTAATTTTGGAGATAGTTTGTGTTTGCCAAAATATTTACCAGTAAAATATGCAAAAGTATCATTAGAAAAGGCTATTATATATATATACCAAACAAATAAAGTATCATTCAATAAGTAGAGATGGAAAAAGAAAAAACTTATATATAATCCTCCTAATAAATTAACAAAAATATCATTCAGTTTAGCATTTAAAAACGCATAGTAAAATAAATTTATAACTATGTATATAAATAGAATAAAGGTAACATTATCAGTTGTTTTATATAGAGCTAATATTAAAAACAACCCATTCAATATAAAGTTAATATAATATCCAGACTTAAATATGTTCTTCTTAAAAGCTTTCACAAGTTCTAACAGGCATAGCGTTGCTATAAAAAAATACACAACATAAAAATAAACACCACCTAAGTAAGTTGATATACCAAGTATTATTCCACCTATTATACCCGTAAATAATCTATTTTTCATATATTTATACCACCTTTATACTTCATGATGTTCCAAATCGCCTTTCTCTTCTTTTGTATTCCTCTAAAGCTTTAATATATTCTTTTCTATCAAAGTCCGGCCACAAAGTTTCAGTAAAATACAGCTCAGTATATGCTAATTGATATAATAAAAAATTACTAAGTCTTTTTTCACCACTTGTTCTTATCAAAAAATCAGGATCAGGTATATCTTTTGAGTATAAGTATTTTTTTATAGAATCTTCTGTTATTCTATCATATATTGTATTATCTTTTTTATAATCCTGAATTATTTTTTTTACTGCCAAGCTTATTTCATTTCTACTGCCGTAATTAAGAGCTATATTAAGAGTTAGCTTACTATTGTCACTAGTTTTACTAATTAATTTATTTACTGCTATTTTTGTTTTTTCTGGGAGATTATTTTTAGAGCCAAAAATATTAACTTTAACTCCTTTTTCTTTTAAAGTTTCTCCCTTTAATTTTGCGAATTCAACTAACAAATTCATGAGGTATGATACTTCTTCTTGTTCTCGACCCCAGTTTTCTGTTGAAAAAGCATATATTGTTAGAAATTTAATTCCTAAATCTCCTGTAGTTTCTATTAATTCTTCAAGTCTTTTCATTCCTTCTCTATGTCCGAAAAGTCTATTTTTTTTATTTAAAACAGACCACCGTCGATTCCCATCCATTATTACTGCAACATGGTTGGGAAGATTTTTGTTATCATTAAGTTTGTTTGATGACATATAATCACCTCATTAAAAAATATACCCCTCATATAAAAGGGGTTTTATTAGAAATAAGTTACTACAAGTTCAATTTTCTTATCCTTTAATTCTTTTACTCTTACTACAATTGGTGTAGACTTATTTTGATTAAATTTTTCATTGCTACCCTTAGTTTTTCTAATAATAAAAATTAAATTTTCTTCCTTGTTTAATTTATTTATCACATCATGTAAATTACACCCTATTAAATGGGTAATGTTATACTTCAAGTATATCTTTTTCCTTCTTTTCATAAATTTTATCTATTTCTTCTGTGTATTTTTCCATTAACTCTTGAACTTTATCTTCAGCATCTCTAAGATCATCTTCTGTCATTTCGGAATTTTTTTCCATTTTTTTAAAAGTATCTAATGTATCTCTTCTTTCGTTTCTTAGAGCAATTTTAGCTTTTTCTACTTCTTTTTTAATAGTTTTGATTAATTCTTTTCTTCTTTCTTCTGTAAGTTGTGGTATAACTAATCTAATTATTTTGCCGTCATTACTTGGATTAATTCCAATATCTGCAATTTGGATAGCTTTTTCTACATCTTCTAAAACATTTGCATCCCAAGGTTTAATAACTAACACTCTTGCTTCAGGAGCTGATATATTTGCAATTTGATTAAGTGGAGTCTTAGTTCCATAATAATCTACCAGAATTTTTTCAACTAATTTAGGGTTAGCTCTACCGGCTCTGATAGTTGCTAAATCTTCCTTTAAGAAATTTACTGTTTTTTTCATTTGTTCTTCTAGTTCTTTATGCTCTTTCAAATACATTATTTTTCCTCCCTTTTTATAACAGTACCTATTTTTTCCCCTTTAATAATTTTTACAATATTTTCGGGTTTTTCAATACTAAAAACAATAATTGGTATATCATTATCCATACATAAAGATGTTGCTGTAGAATCCATTACTTTTAATTCTTGGTTTAGTATATCTATATAGTTCAACTTATGGTACATAGTAGCAGTAGGATTAATATTTGGATCGTCATCATATACTCCTTCTACTCCTTTTTTAGCTAAAAGAATAACCTCAGCATTCATTTCAGCTGCTCTTAAAGCTGCAGTTGTATCTGTTGAGAAATATGGATTCCCAGATCCGCCAGAAAAAATAACAACTCTTCCTTTTTCCATATGTCTAATAGCTCTTCTTCTTATATATGGTTCCGCTACCTGTCGCATCTCTATTGCTGTTTGAACTCTTGTTGGAACACCAATACTTTCAAGAGCATCTTGTAAAGCCATACCATTTATAACTGTGGCAAGCATTCCCATATAATCTGAAGTTGCTCTATCTGTAAGTTTAGCACTTGCTCCTCTCCAGATATTTCCTCCTCCTACAACAATAGCAATTTCAATCCCCATATTATTAGCTTTCTTGACTTCTTTAGAAATATTCATAATAGTTTTTTCGTCTATTCCACCACTATTATTTCCCGATAGGGCTTCACCACTAATTTTAAGAACTATTCTTTTATATTTAGGTTTCATAAAACCTCCTCGAAAGCATAATTTTAATGGAGAACTAAATAGCTCTCCATTATTATAATATTACATATCCATTTGTTTAGCAACTTCTTCAGCGAAATTCTCTTCTTTTTTTTCTATTCCTTCGCCTACTTCGTATCTTGTAAATCTTCTTATTACAATATTTTCTCCGATAGTTGCTATTTTCTCTTTTAATAAGTTTTTAATTGTTGTATCTGGATCTTTAATGAAAGGTTGTTCCATAAGACAAATTTCTTTATAAAACTTGCTTATTCTTCCTTCAACCATTTTTTCTACAATTTTTTCCGGTTTTCCTTCATTTAAAGCTTGCTCTTTTAAGATTTCTTTTTCTTTTTCTACAATTATTGCTGGTACATCATCAACGTCAACAAATTGTGGATTTTGTGCTGCTATCTGCATAGCAACATCTTTTGCAAATTGTTGGAATTCTTCATTTTTTGAAACAAAATCGGTTTCACTATTTATTTCTACTAATACGCCTATTCTATCTCCATGAATATATGATGTAACAATACCTTCAGATGCTGTTCTATCGGATTTTTTTGCAGCTGATGCTAATCCTTTTTTTCTTAAAGCATCAATTGCTTTTTCTAAATCTCCATCAGCGCTTTCAAGAGCTTTCTTACAATCCAGCATTCCTGCTTTTGTTTTATCTCTAAGTTCTTTTATCTTTTGTGCTGAAATTTTAGCCATTTTTCCCTCCTAAAATTAAATCTATTTATTATCTTTATTTTCTTCTGTATTTTCTTTCTCTTCAACTTTACTGTTATCTGTTTCTTCAGATTGTTCTTCTGCTGCTGCTTCTGCTTCTAATTGAACTCCCTGCTTTGCTTCTAATACTGCATCTGCCATTACTGAAGTTAATAATTTTATGGCTCTTATTGCATCATCATTACCTGGTATTACAACGTCTATTTCATCAGGATCGCAGTTAGTATCTATAATAGCAACTACTGGGATACCCATAATCTTAGCTTCTTTAACAGCATTTTCTTCTTTCTTAGGGTCTACTACGAACATTGCTCCTGGAAGATCATTCATATTTTTAATACCACCCAAGAATTTTTCAAGTTTGTCTGCTTCGTGTCTAAGTTGAATAACTTCTTTTTTAGGTAGTAATTCATATTTACCACTTTCTTCCATTTCTTCAAGTTCATGAAGTCTATCTATTCTTTTTCTAATAGTTTTATAGTTAGTAAGCATTCCACCTAACCATCTTTGACTAACAAAATGCATGCCGCACCTTTTCGCTTCTTTTTCAATAGATTCTTGTGCCTGTTTCTTTGTTCCTACAAATAAAATATCTTGTCCATTAGCAACAACTTCTTTAATATAGTTGTATGCTTTATCTACTAATCCTACAGTTTGCTGTAGATCTATAATGTAGATACCATTTCTTTCTGTGAAGATGTATTCCGCCATTTTTGGATTCCATCTTCTTGTTTGGTGCCCAAAATGAACACCTGCTTCTAATAATTTTTTCATGTTTACAATTGACATAATTT
>CAZNLP010000047.1:0-13236 GCA_964574015.1 uncultured Clostridia bacterium
GTTTCTGGTTCAAAAACAAGTGCTGCATCATTTACCTTTAATTTTTCTAAAGCATCTCTTATATTGTTGTAATCTTCTCCCTCGGCAGGATAAATACCGCTGTAAACCATTGAGTTAACCTTTTTATATCCTGGGAGAGGGTTTTCTGTAGGGTTTTTAGCATCTGTAATAGTATCTCCAACTGTACAGTTCCTTACATCTTTTATACTAGCTGCAATATATCCAACATCGCCTGCTTCCAAAGAATCCATTGGTAATTGTTTGGGTGACATGATACCTACTTCTGTTACCTCAAATTTTTTGTTATTTGACATAATTTTTATTATATCACCTTTTTTAACTCTACCATCAAATACCCTTACTAGTGCAATAACACCTTTATAACTATCATAATATGAATCAAATATTAATGCTTTTAAGTTTTTTTCCGTATCACCTTTTGGGCTTGGTGTTTTTTCAACTATAGCCTGTAATACCTGTTCTATATTCACTCCGTCTTTAGCAGAAATCAATGGTGCATCTTCACAATCTAATCCTATAACATCTTCAATTTCTTTTTTTATTTCTTCAGGTCTAGCTCCAGGTAGATCTATTTTATTTATTACCGGTATAATTTCAAGATCCTGGTCTAAAGCTAAGTATACATTAGCCAAGGTTTGAGCTTCTATCCCTTGAGCTGCATCCACGACAAGTATAGCTCCCTCACAAGCAGCCAAACTCCTAGATACCTCGTAATTAAAATCGACATGTCCCGGTGTATCTATTAAGTTTAATAAATATTCTTCTCCCTTATATTTATAAACTAATCTTATTGTTTGGAGTTTTATGGTAATTCCTCTTTCTCTCTCCAAATCCATATTGTCTAAAAGTTGTTCTTTCATTTCTCTTGTTGTCACTTGACCGGTAGATTCAATAAGCCTATCAGCTAAAGTTGATTTACCATGGTCAATATGTGCAATAATAGAAAAATTTCTTATTCTCTTCTGTCTTTCATTCAATTTATTCCTCTTCCTCCCGATAAAATTTATCATCATATTATAACAAAGTTTTCACTATATTTAAAGTTATCAGCTGTTTATTTTATTAAATTTTTTTTTATTATTTTCGTTTTAGGTGTTGATTTTTTAGTTTATACACTGTATAATTTATAAGTCATGATAGATGTGTAGTTATTTAATTTATAATATTAAATTTCTACATAATTAAAGGAGGTGAACAGTTTGGCTAATATTAAAGCAGCTAAAAAGAAAATTAAAGTAATTAAAAAGAAAAACTTGATAAACAAATCTAAAAAATCTGAAATCAAAACATATATTAAGCAATTTGAAACTGCTGTAGAAGAAGGTAATAAGGAATTGGCAGAAAGCTTATTTAAAAAAATACAGAAAAAATATCACCAAGGAGCAACGAAAAGCACTTTCCATAAAAGAACAGTAGCAAGAAAGATAAGCTCATTAAATAATAAATTAAATACCGTACAATAATAAAAAACCAGGGTTTCCTGGTTTTATTTATTTGCTTTACTTATTAATATGTTTATTCCCAGTACAATATCAAGATTACCTGTCTTAGATTTTCTTTCTATTTCTTGAGATTTTAATGCTAAATCTTCAATTTTACTGCTTCCTAATTGATTATATTGATAGTTTAATTTTTTATACATAAAGCTTCTCAATTTCATTTTTTTTAATATATAGTCTTCTCTAAAATTTTTTCCCTTATAAGCTGATAGTTGATTCAGCATTCTTATTTGTCTTACTATCATATAAAAAATATAATGAGGAGATATATTATTCGATATCATATCATTTAACATTTCATATGCTATATTAGTTTTACCTTCAAATACATTATCAATAAACTTAAAAATATTATTATCAATAGATATACTCATAACTTTTTCAATATCGTCTTCTTTAATATTATCTCTCTCATCTGTATAGGCAATTATTTTATCAAGCTCATTTTTTACATCGTAAAGATTTTTTGAACTTTCATATTCAAGATATCCTGTGTATTGAGATATCCTTCTGCCGTTAGTATAATTTATACTTTTATCGTGGTAATCTAGATATCTGGTAATCCAATTGATTAATTCTTTTTCATTTAATTTATTAAACTCTATTAATTCACCCTTTTTTTTAAGAGATTTATATAATTTCTTCCTTTTATCTATTTTTAAATTTCCACCCTTAAATATAATCATATCTTCTTGAAATCTGTCCTTTATTAAATCTATTATCTTATCAGTATTTTTATCACTTAATTTACCCTTACTAGTAAGAAAGGTACAGTCATCAACAACCGCGACTTTTTTATCAGTAGAAAAAGATACAGTGTTAAAAAAATTTGTTAGTTCGTCTATATTTTCTTCCAAATTATCTATTTTGAAAAAATTCATGCTTTCATCTTTTACATATTTTTTCTTAATTCTTTTAATAAGATTTTCCTGAAGATAAATTTCTTCACCGAAAGTTAATATAGAATTTTTTAAATTATCCAAATTCTTCATAATAAATATCCCTTTCTTGGAAATATATAAGAAATAGAAATATAAACATTTCTAATATCAATATTTCAAACAAACTTATTTTATCCGATTTAAAATCTCTGAAAGTTTGTATTCTGTAATTTCCATCTTTTTCTATTATAGCCCATATCTCTCCATCTTTAAAGGTAGAATAAATATTAGTTAAGTTATTTTCGTACCTTTCTAAGACAGTTGATGAAGGTATTCCATAAAAATTCTTGCCGTAACTTAATACTGCATTTCTAGGATTTGTTTTTTCTATAAATTCTTTACTAGATGATGTACTGCTACCATGATGAGGAACAAGTATTATATCGATGCTGTTTTTTATTTTTTCTAAAATATCTTTCTCTACTTCTTTTGATATATCTCCTGTATATAATATCCTAGTTTCATTAAAAGTTATTAAAATAACTAATGAGTTATCATTTTCATCTTGAGAATAAAACCCTTCTTCCGGCCATAATATATCTATTTTCAAATCATTATCTATTATTATTTTATTATTACTATTTAGAGCTTTTAAACTATCCAGTGAAATATTTGGAATTTGATTATTGGTGTCGTATACAAAAATGTCCTCTATTTCTGCAATTTCACTCACTTCTTCTATACTACAATAATGATCTTCATGATAATGTGAAATAAAAGCTAAATCTATTTTAAATATACCCTTTTTGATTAAATAATCTGGAATTTCTTCTTCTCCCTTATTATAATTTGAATAAATATCTCCACCGGCATCAATCATTATTATTTTATTTTTATAGCTTATAATTGAAGCATTCCCCTGTCCTACATCTAAAAAAGAAACTTCTAAAGTTCTGTTGAAATTCAAGGGAATAAAAACATGAATTACAAAAAATATAAAGATAGACATATATAAAAAATTAGTTAACTTATCAGTTTTATTTTTATTAAAATTATATACTAGAAACAAAACCAATATATAGTAAAAGAATAAAAAAGTGATTTGTGGAGTGAAAATTCTTATACCTAAAATCGGTATATTGAAAATAATATCGAGTATATAATTAAAAATATTTAACTGTATATTTGTTACACTTAAGATTATTTCACCTACGGGCAGTAGTATTAACGAAATAACAATCCCTATAAAACAAAAACTTAGTATAATTGAGAATAAGGGCACTAAAATAAGATTTCCTAAAAAACTAAATATAGATATATAGTTAAAATAATAGGCTAAAATTGGAATAATACCTATTTGAATGAAGGGAATCAGAAGAATTTTACTGATGTATTTATTTTTAAATTTAGGGGATATATAAGCAATATATAAATAAATTACTAAGGTTGTGGTAAATGAAAGTTGAAACCCTACATCAAAAGCCCAAAGAGGATTATAAATCAATAAAATTAAAGCTGCTAAACTTATTGAATTAAAAGGAGAATTTTTTCTGTACAAGACTTCACCTAATACCAATATACTGTAAATTACTAAAGCTCGTAAAATGGATACAGGAAATCCAATTGCAAATCCATACATCCATAAAAATAACACAATTGTAATTTTGCTTTTATTTACATTTAACCCTAAAAGCTTAAAAATAAAGCTAAACACTAAAATAAATATTCCTATATGTAGTCCTGATACAGCAAAAATATGAGCTATTCCTGTTCTTCTTATATCTTTTAAAAAATCTCCCTCTAGATAATCAGTCTCTCCAAAAATAACCGATTTTAAAATTTTACTATTCTTATCATCGGTTGAATTATCTATTAAATTAGAAATGTTTACTAAAGTTTTGTTTCTTATTTTATATAAAAATCCTTCTTCTTTGATTATCTTAATATCATCATTTGATACAAACATAGTCCCCTGTATTTTATTGTTCATAAGATATTTTTTATAATCAAATACATATCTGTTTGTAGCAGGAATAGGCTGTAAAAATTGGGAATTCACTTTTATAGTAGTTCCTTCATTTATTTTGTTTTCATCCCTTATATTAATTATGATTTTTTTATCAACATTATTGATTTCTTTCTCATCATAACAAATTTTATCAGCTTTTATTATAATTTGACTTTCATCAATACTTTTTTTAATTACTGTCCCTTTCACATCTATAGTTTTATTATAAAAATTATTTCCCATTGTATTTAAATTGTTTTTTGTAATTAAAAAGCCTATAATAATACTTAGGCATATTACTATGATGTAGTATATTAAATTTTTCAGCTTATTTAAAGTAATATATAAGGCGAAAAAAGTAACTAAACTAGTTAAAATTAATGTACTTACTGATATTATTTCAGTATAAGCTAAGATAATCCCTATTATATAAAAAAATACTGTGAAAACTAATTTATTTTTCATAATAGAATTTTATCAAACTTCATTAAAGATTGAAAGACAAATTTGAAAGGAATACTATGATTAAAAAAACAAAATTTTTAAATTTAGATATAGAAGAAAAAATTGATCCGACTATTGCTAGAAATAGTCTCTTCTTAGACATTGAAACAACAGGATTAGATTCAAACAAGTCTAAAATCGTAATGATTGGTTTACTGTATTATAATAAGGGTAAATATATTTTAGATCAGTTTTTTTCTGAGAAAAACTCTGAGTATGAAATCTTATTCCAGGCTATAAAACTAATCGAAGAATCAAAATATATAGTAACTTACAACGGTATTTCATTCGATTTAAAATTTATTAATAATAGAGTAAATTTTTATAATTTAACTATGTCATTAGAAAACAAATATTTAATAGACTTGTACAAGTTATTTGTAAGAAATAAAGAGTATTTTTCTGTTGAAAATTTTAAAATGAAAACTATAGAAAATTACATCGGTATTAAGAGAAAAGACAGCCTAATGGGGAAAGATTTTATAAAACTATATAATTCATATTTGTTAAAACCTAAAAAAGAATATTTAGAATTGATGTTTGATCATAATTTTGAAGATGTTTTAAATTTACCATTATTATTAAATAACTTAAATTCTTTAGACAATCAATTGCAGGTAAAATATAAGGAAAATAATCTTTACCTTTTTATAAAAAATGATTCTATTAGAGTTACTAAAAATTATATCAAATTCGATATATATACTTTTAATATAAATAACTATAATACTATAATAGAAAATTTTAACTACAAACTCTTTTGGAAAAAGAAAAATGGAGTTTTAAAGTTTGAAATATATACCCTTATCGGTAGTTTGAAAAATGGCAAAGAATTAAACTATATAAAACTTTCTGATGTATTTAAAGATAGCATTATAAAAAGTAATAATTATAATGTGTCTGAGAATTTTTTAGTATTATGCGAAAATAATATTTTAATTGAAGATAATCTTTTGTTTTTTATTGAATTATTATTTAAAAAGAAAATGATACCTTAATTTTTTCTTCATTAGTTTAAAAAAACTCTATAAACAAGGTCTTTAAATTCTTGGTAAGCTTGAAATTCTTTCAAATCTTTTAATGCTTCAACCATGCTTTTATAATACCATCCCTGTTCATTTTTGTTTTTTTCATTAAATTTATTCCATAAATCATCTCCCATTCTTTCATAATCCCTATAGATTGATCGCATATTCGATAATTTATCTCCCAAAGCCACTATCTTAGATTCTTTTTTAGCATTAGACATGAAAAAATCAATAGTTTCTTTTTTTCTAATATGCCAAGTTTCTTCAGGTGGTCTTTCTCTTCTTTTGTTTTCACTTTCAAATGCTACTAAATCTGCAATTACACCAAATTCTTCCTTTAAAAGTTCATAGGTAACATCAGTATCTTCTATTACGTCGTGAAGAATAGCAGCAGAGATTAGATTATAATCCTCAGTCATTGTAGATACTATTGTAGCTGCTTCTATTGGATGTAGTATGTATGGAGTATTACTACCTTTTCTATAAGTATCTTTATGAGCTCTAACAGCAAAAATTATGGCTTTGTTAATTATGTTTGGATTAGTATTAAATTTGTTTTCCATAGTATTCACCTTCTACTTGTTTTTACCATAAATCTTTTTGTATTTCAATAAGGTGTTCTTTAGTATATAAACCTGGAGTTCCTCCTGTGTGTATGAAAAGTATATTTGAATTTTTTTGAATTTTTTCTTCCTTGATTAAACTTATCATACCCCTGAAAGCTTTCCCTGTGTAGCAGGGATCCAAAAACACAGCTTCTTTACTAGCTACATAATATATTGTATTTCTTGTTTCTTTATCAGGTATATTGTATCCTTTTCCAACGAAATCTTTTTCTATCCATAAGTCCTTTTCTATAATGTTTATATTCATTTCATACTTCTCTGCTGCACTATTCATATATTCTATATGGTTAAAAATTTGTTCTTTGCTTTTTTCTGAAACAGCTATTCCTATTATCTTATATTTTTTGTTGAAATATTTTTTTCCTAATAAAAGTCCTCCGTATGTTCCGGCAGAGCCGTATCCACATAAAATATAATCAAACTCTATATTTAAATTAATAGACTGATTGTTTATCTCTTTAATGGCATCAAAATATCCTAAAATACCCAGTTCTGAACTTCCACCAACTGGTATTTCATATACTTTATGGCCTTGTTTTTCATACTTTTTTATTACTGTTTTTCTTAAGATATCTTTTTTACTTTCACTTTTTTCATCTTCTTTTACCTCAGTATCATCAATAAAATAAAGATCAGCATTCATCATTTTATCCAAAATTAAATTACCGGTATCTTCTTTAGGTTTTTTACCATCCATTAATATAATGCACTTCATGCCGAACCTTGAAGCCACAGAAGCTGTAAGCCTGCCGTGATTAGTCTGAGGACCTCCGTAAGTTAAGAGTGTATCACAATCTTTATCTAATGCATCTTTAATTAGATAATCAAGCTTACGCAGTTTGTTCCCCCCAAAAGCAAATCCGGTCATATCATCTCTTTTAATGTAAATATTGCAATTTAAGTCCTTACTAATATTACTTAATTTATGTATCCGGGTATTTAAAAAACCAGTTTCTATTTTATCAATTTTTTTCACAATAACGCCTCTCTTTTATTTTTTAATAAACTATATTATACAAGAAATAAATTAATTTATATATTTTTTTCAATTTATTCCTGTTGTGATAGTTTAGCATAGCTATACAATAATCTAGCTCCATAACCTACTCCACCTTTTTCTGAATACGGTAACTCTTCGTCTGTCCAGCTTGTACCGGCAATATCTATATGGACCCAAGGTGTCTCTTCTACAAATTCTTCAATAAACAAAGCTGCCGTAATAGAACCTCCACCTATTGTACTTCCCTGAGTACTATTTCTAATGTCCGCTACATTTGATTTTATAGATTCTTTTAGTTCTTCATCACAAGGTAGTCTCCATACTTTCTCTCCTGATATTTGTGCTGCTTCATCAATAAGTTTATAAAGTTCATCATTATTGGAAAATGTTCCTGCTCTTCTTTTCCCTAAAGCTGTTATTATAGCTCCTGTAAGAGTTGCGGTATCTACTATACTTTCGACACTATGTTTTTCTTTAATATAAGTTACTGCATCTGCCAATGTTAATCTTCCTTCTGCATCTGTATTATTAACTTCTATAAATTTACCTGACATTGATTCTAAAATATCTCCAGGTAAGTAGGCTTCATGAGAGATTCTATTTTCGCAGGCAGCTACAACAGCTACAATGTTTACCTTTAATTTCATGTTTGCTATTATTTTCATAGCGCCTATAACAGCTGCAGATCCTGCCATATCACTATGCATAGTACTCATTGATTTAGAAGGTTTTATTGAATATCCGCCGCTATCATAAGTTAGTCCTTTTCCAACAAATCCTATTTTCTTTTTACTATTACTTCCGTTATATTCCATTACAATTAGTTTTGGTGTGTTTACAGAACCTTTGCCAACTGATAAAAAAGCATTCATCTTCAGCTCTTCAATTATTTCCTTATCATAAACAGTTACATTAAACCCAGATTCTTTTCCTGCTTTTTTTGCTTCTTCTCCTAATCTTTCTGGAGTCAACCTCATTGGTGGTTCATTAACTAAATCTCTACAGAGAATTGTCCCTTCACTTGTATATTTAGCTTCTCTTAATGCTTCTTTAAAATCATTAATATTAGTAAAAAAATCAACAGTTTGTATTTTGTATATTTCTTCTTTTGTTTTATATTTATCAAAAACATAGTTCGATAGATATGCAGATTCAATGATTTTTTCATACAACTTATAATCATTTATTTTTTCTGAAATGTTATCTAATAATACTAAAACATTTTTGCTTTTCATTTTCCTAGATTTCTTAAATCCTTTCGAAAAGTCTAGAAAAATATTTTCAATATCAATTTTATCTTTTTTGATTTTTAGAAAAATAATTTTTAATAAATTATCATCATATAATAACGAAGTTGTATAAACCTGTTCTTTATTATCTTTAAAATCACTACTATTCATTATTTTTTTTACTTCGTTGATAAGATGTACAGGTTCATTCAACTTAAGTTTTTCATCTTTTTCATATGGTACCAATAATGTATCGTATTTTTTTAAGTCTTTTCCTTGCATTTGCTGACTAATTTCCATATAGATCTCTCCTTTTTTTTGTTATTATTATTATACCACTTATATGCAAATATCAGAATGAATAATTTTTAATTATTTGTTTTTTATCTTAATTCAAAAAATATTTATCAAATATATTGACTTTTATTATCGATATTGATAATATTATTATTATTGATAACAAAAGGAATGGTAAAAAAACAATGGAAAATAAAATCGTAAAAGAATTATTGAATCCAACTAATATGAGAATTGTTATATATCTTATGCAAAACGAATTTGCAACAAAAAAAGACTTAGAAGAAGTAGCTACTGGAATTTCTCAAGCAAGTTTATATAGGCATTTGAAAAGTTTAGTGAGTAAAGAAATTTTAGAAATACATTCCAAAAAGCAAAAAAGAGGTGCTTTTGAAAAAACTTATAAATTGAAATCCAACCCAAATGATAAATTAGAAGAAATAGTGGAAAATGGTAGTCCAAAAGAGATTTATGAAATTTTTTATACTTTTATTATGTCACAATTGATTGATTTTGATAATTATTTAAAAGAAAAAAATTTTGATCTAAAAAAAGACCGAGTTGGCTTTAGAAGTTTTCCAATGACCTTAACTGATTTGGAATGCGATGAGATGAATAAAGAAATAGCAACTATATTAAATAAATATATGGATATAAAATCCAAAAAAAATTCTAGGCTTAGAAAAATTTCAATTACTTCTATCCCTATTGAAGAGGAGAATTAAAATGAAAGAAAATATTATTGAAAAAGAAATAACTATCAATGGCGAATTTAAACTTTCTGGAACTCTTACTATTCCCAACAATACTGAAAATAAACATCCAGCAGTCATCATTGTACCAGGAACAGGAAATTCAGATAGAGATGGAAATAGCAAAAAATTAAATATGAACTTATACAAACAGCTAGCTGAATTTTTAACCTCTATTGGATATGCTTCTCTTCGTTATGATAAAAGAGGTTTGTATAAAAGTGAAGGTGACTTCATAAAAACAGGTGTTAGTGACTTGATGGATGATATTATATCAATATATAATTATTTACAAGCTAATGAAAGTATAGACAGCAACAATATATTTTTATTAGGTCATAGTGAAGGATCTATTTTGTCGACTATTATATCAGGAAAACTAAACCTAAAAGGAATGATTTTACTTTCTGGTGCCGGCATTAGTATTAGAACTGCATTATCCATGCAAAGTCATGAAGCTTTTAATGAAATACAAGATATGAAGGGTATAAAAGGTATCTTGTTAAAATTACTTTATTCGAAAAACAAAATAAAAAAAACTCAAGAAAAATTATATCAAAAGGCTTTAGAAACTGAGAATGATGTTATAAAATTTCAGATGAGAGAGTTTCCAGCTAAATGGTTGAGAGAACATTTGAAATATACTGATGAAGATATAATGGATTTACTTAAAAGCATAGACATACCTGTTTTATGTATTACTGGAGATAAGGATGTTCAGGCTGACTCAAATGATTTAAAAGCTGTTGAAGAATTAGATAATGACAATATTAAAGTAGAAATAATAAAAAATATGGACCATATTCTAAGATATTATGATGGAGAAAAAACAATCATGAATTTAACAAAACAATACAAAGAAGAAATTGATAAACCTCTTCATCAAGAATTAAAAAAAGAATTGGAAAATTGGTTCCCATCGATAAACTAAGTAATACTAGATAAAAGAAATTTTTCGGCTTTCTTTGCTAAAATAAAAGTCTAAATGCAGTTAACTGCATTTAGACTTAAGTAATATTTTATATTTAGTGTTTAATAAAACATTTTGTAATATCTTTCGATTTTCCCACCAAGTTCTGATATGCTTACATTTCTTGCATATCTAAAAACTTCCTTTCCCTCAATAAATAGAATTATAGTTGGTACTGTGAACACTGAAAATTCACCAACTATTTTTTTGTCTACATCAGCTTCAGCTTTAATTCCTTGAATCTTAGGGAATTTTTTTAGCATTTCCTCAACCTTAGGTAGTAAATCTTTACAAACATTACATGTTGTAGATGTAAAGTACACAAGAACAAATTCGTTATTATCTATTTTATCTTTTATTTCATCAGCATTGTTAATAAGATTCATATTAAAACCTCTTCCTTAAATTATTTAATTATCATTATTATAATACACTATGTAGATTATTAACATAAATTTATTTTGTTAAAATAAAATCTTAACTATTAAGCTTAAGAGGTTGTTTCTTCACTAAACTATAATTTTTTTAAATGTTTTTCATAAATATCTAATATTTCTTGATTATATAAAACAAATCTTATAATCTTAATATTTTCTAATTTAGGTATTATTTTTTTAACTTCTGAAAATGCAATTTCTGTTGCTTCTTCAATAGGATATCCAAAGGCACCTGTAGAAATAGCTGGAAAAGCTATTGAATCAATTTTATAATTTTCAGCTATAGTTAAAGAATTTTTATAACATTTAGATAATAATTTTGATTCTGGTTTATCTTTACCGTATACTGGACCTAAGCAATGAATAACATATGAATTAGGAAGTTTATGACCTCCTGTAACTACTGCTTCTCCAGGTTTTATCGGTGCTAATGGAGCACATTCTCTTGCAAGGGCGGGTCCTGCTGCTCTATGAAGAGCTCCTGCCACTCCTCCCCCAATCTGCAACTGTGCATTAGCAGCATTTACAACTGCTGTGATATCAGCTTGAGAAGCTATATCTCCTTTAATACATTCAATTTTAATACTAGAAATATATTTTTCCAATTTCATTAACCTCCTTTAATTTAGATTATTATTACTTATGCAGTTTTTTCTTCTTTTTTTGGTACCCATTTATTCATTACTACATTTGCTGTTAAGTCACCTGTTACATTTAAAGCTGTACGACTCATGTCAAGAATACGGTCAACTCCTAATATTAATGCCACTCCAGAATTAGGTATACCTACACTTTTAAGAACTATAGATAATATAACTATACCTACACCTGGTGTTGCAGGAGAACCTATAGATGCTCCTACTGCTGTCACTATAACGAGAATTAACTGAGGTAATCCTAAGTTAACATTATATACCTGTGCTAAAAAAACAGTTGCTACCCCTTGATATAAAGCGGTACCATCCATGTTTATTGTAGCACCAAGTGGTATTAAAAACTGAGATATTGATTCTCTAACATTTAATTTATCTTCTGCTACCTCCATAGAAAGAGGCATAACTGCAGCTGAACTAGATGTAGAAAAAGCCAAAAGTTGTACATCCCTTATATTACTTAAAAATTCAAAAGGATTTCTCTTTCCAAATATAGTTACTATCAACAAATAAAATACTAATAATATAAATAAACCTAATAAAACTGTACCCATATAAACTGCCATACCCAGCATAGCATCCAGACCAACTTTTATTGTAATTCTTGCTAATAATCCAAATACTGCATAAGGCACTAACAGCATTGCCCACTTAACTATGGTCATACATACATCCTGCAGAGAACTTAAAATATCTAAAATTGGTCCAGCTTTTTCCCTATCCATAGCTACTAGAGCTATACCGAATATTATTGAAAATATAACCACCTGTAGCATTTGTCTTTCGACCATTGCACTCAAAGGATTTTCAGGTAGTAGATCTGTTACCATTTCAGGTATTGACCCTGAACCTATTTCTGCATCTGCTACATTTTCAACTTGCTGTGCACTATCTTGTATATTTGCTGTTGATATATCTATGTAATTACCAGGTTGAATTATTAATGCTACTAATAATCCTATAGTTATAGCTACAGTAGTAGTAATTAAAAAATATATAACTAGTCTTATACCCACTTTTTTAAGTTGTTCAATGTCATCAGTGGTTGCTATACCTCTAATTATTGATGCAATAACTAAAGGTATTACAATCATCTGAATAAGACTTAGAAAAAGATTGCCCGGTACTGCCAACCAGTCTCCAATGGTTATAGCTAAATCTCTTTCAACAATACCTACAGAATCTCCCATAAGTATTCCTACTCCAACACCTAAAAACATAGCAAAAATAATTTTAGCCCATAATTTTTTTCGTATAAAGCCGTATAATTCAACACTTAATCTTTTTAATGATTTTGAATATAAGTTTCTAATTCTACTCACTTATTGCAT
>CAZNLP010000048.1:0-13141 GCA_964574015.1 uncultured Clostridia bacterium
ACCCCTCTGTCGCGGAGACCTATTTTAGGGAACCCTATCTGTAGAGATCCTGCAGGTAGTGTAGCCAGCCTTGAGTGGTATGATGGAATTCAGTAGAAAAGCTCTCTGCGTAGGAGCTCATGCGCTAGTTTGCAAATACTGTTGAAATTCATACTGCAAAAGAGGCTAGGAATTAGAATGGCTGTTGAGGAAAGCTCCTAGACTGATCCTTGAGAGGTAATATAGAGATTGCAGTACGGTCTAAGTGGTAGTCCAGTCATGTGCCTGGCGACAGTACATAAAAATCATTAAAGGGAAACCGCTTTACGGCGACGTAAAGTTGATTTTGGGGGAAATCCTACTGGACCTAAGCCGTAAAATTTCTCTATACTACCGCCATTATATTTTTTTTAAGGAGTTATGATGAAATCATCAAAAATTATTAACAATTGGATTATTATAATTACTATAATAACTGTAATACTGGCAGCTATTTTTAGTATTATTTCAGAAATTGCTTTGAGTAAATTTAGTATGTTTTTTGCCTTTATAACACTAATAATTATTATCTCTATAGGTGTTATTTTTGATATAATTGGTGTGGCTTCAGCAGTGGCTGATGATAAATTTTTTCATGCTATGGCATCTAAAAAAATAGGCATAGCAAAGTATACTTTGTTTATAACAAGGAATGCACCGAAGTTCTCGAGTTTTTGTTCAGACGTTATAGGAGATATTGCCGGTATCGTAAGTGGTGCGGCAGGAACTGTTATAGTTATTAGTTTAATAAACATGTACGGGTTGAGAAATGGTGCTATATTAAGTGTTATTATGAGCAGCAGTATTGCAGGATTAACCGTAGGCGGAAAAGCTTTAGGTAAGGAAATAGCTATGGATAAATCTAAGGAGATAATACTTGTTTCTGCAAGAGTAGTTAAATTTTTAGATAAAATATTTAAATTTGTGTAGGTGTTTTAATGTCGAATAAAAAAAAGAGAATAGATAAATTACTTGTGGATAGAGGTTTTTTTGAATCAAGGGAAAAAGCAAAACGAGCTTTAATGGCCGGGAATATAAAAATCAAAGAAGAAATTATTGATAAACCTGGTACAAGAGTATCTTTAGATTCTGATATAGAAGTTACAGAGCGAATGAAGTACGTCGGAAGAGGAGGATATAAACTTGAAAAAGCTTTAGAATTTTTCAATATAGATTTGAAAAATAAAGTTTGTATGGACATAGGGTCATCAACAGGAGGGTTCACCGACTGTATGCTTCAAAATGGTGCTAAGAAAGTATACTCAGTAGATGTTGGATACGGCCAGTTAGACTGGTCTTTAAGAAATGATAAAAGGGTATTAGTATACGAAAGAACTAATTTCAGGTATCTTAAAACTGAAGATATTGAAGTGAAAATTGATTTTTTCACTGCAGATGTTTCCTTTATTTCTCTTAAACATATCTTTCCAAATGTTGGAGAACTAGCAGAGAATGGATCTATATTTTTATCACTGATAAAACCTCAGTTTGAAGCTGGAAAGAATAAAGTAGAAAAAGGTGGTATAATAAGAAATATAGATACCCATTATGAAGTTTTAAATAATGTAGCTTTATATGCTGAAGAAAATAATTTTTATCTTCATGATTTAACATTTTCTCCTATAAAAGGTGCTAAAGGAAACATTGAGTATTTAGGTAAATTTTTAAAAAAATGTAAGAATTCAGAAGAAAATATTGAAAAACTAATAGATGTTACAATAGAAAAAGCATTTAATGAATTAAATGATTGAAAATGCTGTATAAATATGCAATAATATAAAATATATAAAACAAAACCACAAAAAAATACAGGAGTGAAGAAATGAAGAAATATACAAGACAATCAAAAATACTGGAACTTATAAACGAGAAGGAAATCGAAACTCAAGAAGAATTAGCACAGGAGTTAAAAAATGCAGGGATTAAGGTAACTCAGGCAACTATATCAAGAGATATAAAAGAGTTGAGGTTAATCAAAGTTACATCTAAGTCGGGAAATTATAAGTACGGAACCATAGAGGAGAGTCAAAACTCAATTTCCGATAGATTAGTTAGAATCTTTAAGAACTCTATCATTACAATTGATTCTACAGGAAATTTAGTTATAATCAAAACTATACCAGGTGCGGCTCAAATATGCGGTTCAGCAATAGATTCATTACAGTTCAACTCTATAGTTGGAAGTATTGCTGGAGACGATACTGTGTTTATAGCAGTAAAGAGCGATGAAGACGAAATTGAAGATAAAGATGAAGTAAGAGAGTTGAAAGAGAAACTATACGGACTAATCAACTAACGGAGGAAATATGCTTGCTAATTTAACTATTAGTAACTTTATAATATTCGACCAGATAGAAGTAGACTTTTTTAAAGGTTTTAATGCCTTTACAGGAGAGACTGGAGCCGGTAAATCTATGATTATAGATGCCGTACTTCAGCTTTTAGGAGAAAAGGCCAACCGTAATTTTGTTGGAACTAAAAAAGATACGGCTTTAGTTCAGGGTTTGTTTTTTATTGACGATCCTAAATTGAAAGAATTAATAACAAAAAATGATATTGAATATGAAGAAGGTAGTGGTATTGTTATATCGAGAAAAATATACAATACCGGAAGATCTACTGCTAAAATTAACGGGACCCTTGTTAATATTAATTTTTTAAAGGATATTAGAGAGTTTTTAATAGATGTTCACGGACAGTACGAACAGCAGAGCATACTGGATAAAGAAAAGCATATAAGTATACTTGACGACTTTATAAAAGAAGAAATAAGTAATACTAAGTTAGAATATAAAAACAAATATAAAGAACTCCAAAAAATCAAGAATAGGCTTAAAGATATTGAGGCTAATTTAGAAAACAAAGAAGATAGAGTTGATTTTTTGAAATTCCAAATAAACGAAATAGAAAAAGCTAATCTTAAGGAAAATGAAGAAGAAGAGCTTTTTAGCGAACATAAGTATTTATCTAATATAGATAAGTTAAACAGTAATCTAAATAAAGCCAGTTATATGTTAAACTACTCTGAGGAATCTATAGTAGAACAACTAAGTAGCATAATATATGAACTTTCACAAATTTCAGACTTAGACGAAGATATTAAGAAGTTTGAAGATATAATAAACGATAAATACGAAGAAATGAAAGATTTGTCCTATGAACTCAAAAGTTATATAGAAAATATAGAAGTAGATAAAAGCCGATTAAATAAAATCAATAATAGATTATCTACGATTAATGAACTTAAAAGAAAATACAAAATGGAGATTCAGGACATTTTAAAAAAGAAAGACGATAATATAGATGAGTTAAATAAGTTGGAAGGACTCAATAAAGAATACGATAGTTTAACTGAAGATAAAGATGTACTTGAAGAAGATATGGATGTTTTAGCTAATACAATGCACAGTCTTCGTTCAAACAATGCAGAAAAACTTGAAAAAAGCATAAAAGAAGAGCTTGAAGAATTAAATATGAAAGATATAACCTTTAAAGTTGACATTAAATTATCCGAAAAATTTAATGAAAACGGTAAAGATAATGTAGAATTTTTAATTTCTACTAATCCTGGAAGCAAACTAGAATCCTTTTCAAAGATATTGTCCGGTGGGGAAGTATCGAGGATAATGTTGGCAGTAAAATCAATACTAAATAAAATTGATGATATTCCTACAATGATTTTTGATGAAATAGATACAGGAATTAGTGGAAAAACAGCTTTTTTAATAGGTAAAAAAATAAATAAACTATCAAAGAAACATCAAATTATTTGTGTTACTCATTCTCCACAGGTAGCAGCAAGTGCGGACCATCATTTCAAAATAGAAAAATTTACTGGTGATAAATCTGCAGTTAGTAATGTTGCTCAGCTTTCATACGAAGATAGAATACAAGAAGTAGCAAGACTATTAAGTGGTGATAGGATTACAAATAGTTCAATAAAAAATTCGGAAGAATTGATTAATGATTCTTTTTAGTTAGGGGATATTATGGAAAAAACAATCAACAAGAAAACTATTTACAAAGGAAGTATTTTAGATTTAGATTTATTAGAGGTAGAGCTTCCAAACAAAAAAACAGCCAAAAGAGAAATTATCAACAATGCTGATGCAGTTGTTATTTTAGCTATGGATGAAGACAATAAAATATATTTTGTTAAACAGTATAGGAAGGCAATAGAAGATTATCTGTTAGAACTACCGGCTGGTAAAATTGATGAGGGTGAGTCTCCGTTAGTATCAGCTAAAAGAGAATTGGCTGAAGAAATTGGATTTAGCTCTAACAAATTTGATTTTTTGTTTAGTTTTTATTCCAGTCCCGGATTTTCAAAAGAAAAAATACATGCATATAAGGCTGTGGATTTATTTGAATATAAAAGAAATGGTGATGATGATGAATTTATTGAAATTATAAAACTGCCTTTTGAAGAAGCATTAGAATGTATAAAAAATAATAGAATTACTGATGTTAAATCTATTTCTACTATTTTATATTACAACCAATTTTTGGGGAAATAGGGGGATATCTTGAAGGAACTATTAGACAACTACAAAAACCATTTAAATAGAAATACAAAAAAATCTAAAAATACTGTAGATTCTTATTTGACAGATTTAGCTAAATTTGACAGATATATTAATGAAAATAAAGTATCTGAAAATTTACTATCAGTTAAAAAAACAAATATATTATCCTATATTATATATCTTCAAAATAAATCGAGAAAATCAGCAACATTAGCCAGAGTTTTATCTTCTTTAAGATATTTTTATGATTTTTGCATGAATAAAAAATTAATTGATTATAACCCATGTTATAAGGTCAAAACTCCGAAAATAGAAGATAGAAAGACCGAATACTTGAAAGAAGAAGAAGTCATAAAATTAATAGAAAAACCGGATTTAAATAACTACTACGGGTTAAGAGATAGAGCAATGCTGGAACTTATGTATTCTACAGGAATGAAGGTTACGGAAATCGTAGATTTAAAAATGGAAGATTACAAGTCGAAGGGACCATATATTTTAGTAGGTGATGACAGAGTTCTACCTATTGGAAGAACTGCAAATGATTTTTTGAAAAAATATATTGAAGAAAATAGATCTAGGTTAAAAAAAGGGAAAGAATCTAAGTATATTTTTTTAAATAAAAGCGGTAAGAAATTATCTCGTCAGGGATTTTGGAAAAAAATTAAAAAATATGCAAAAGAAGTAAATATAAAGAAGAACATTACACCTCAGGTTATAAGAAATACCTTTGCACTACATTTACTTAACAATGGTGCAAGTTTACAGGCTGTAAGTCAAATGTTGGGTCATAATAGTATACAGACTACACAGCAGTACTTAAAATCTAATGAGATTAAAATTTTGGATGAATTTCATAACAGTCATCCACGAGCTTAAAGGAGGATAAAAATGTTTAATAGAGCTATTATTATAATTTTAGATAGTGTAGGAGTTGGAGAAGCTCCAGATGCAGATGTTTACGGTGATGAAGGTAGCAATACATTACTTCATGTTTACGAAGGATATGAAGGCTTTAAATTACCTAATTTAGAGAAATTAGGTATTACACATATTGATGGATTAGAAAAGATTAGAAATGAAAATGTAGTTCCTACCAGTTCTTACGGTAGGGGAGAAGAACTTTCTAAAGGAAAGGATACTACTACAGGTCATTGGGAAATTAGTGGATTATTATTAGAACATCCTTTCCCGACCTATCCTAATGGATTTCCGAAGGAAGTAATAGATGAATTTGAAAGAAAAACAGGGTACAAAGCTATTGGAAATAAAGCCGCTTCTGGAACAGTTATTATAGAAGAATTAGGGGAAGAACATCTTGAAACAGGTGCTTTAATAGTATATACATCTGCGGACAGTGTCTTTCAAATAGCAGCTCATGAAGATGTCATAAGCCATGAAGAACTTTATGAGGTTTGTGAAACAGCAAGAGAAATTTTACAGGGAGAACATGGTGTAGGAAGAGTAATAGCAAGACCTTTCGTTGGAAAACCTGGAAGCTTCACAAGAACTGATAAGAGAAAGGATTTTTCATTAAAACCTATAAGCAAAACTTTACTTGATTACTTAAAAGAAGATTCGAAAGATGTAGTAGCTATTGGTAAAATAGAAGACATATTTACAGGAAGAGGAATTACTAAAGCTATTCATACTAAAAACAATATAGATGGTATAGAAACTACTCTTAAGGAAATGAAAAATAATACTAAAGGTTTAATTTTCACAAATTTAGTAGAATTTGACATGATTTACGGACATAGAAATGATGTAGAAGGTTATGGTAATGCTCTTATAGAATTCGATGAGAAATTACCTGAAATTTTAAGTACTATGAGAGATGATGACTTGCTAATTATAGCTGCTGATCACGGTTGTGATCCATCTACTGAAAGTACTGATCACTCTAGAGAATATATTCCTATCATTTTTCACGGTAAGGGTATAAAAGAAAATAACAATCTTAATACAATAGTGTCTTTTGGATCTATTGCAAAAACTATTTTAGACAATTTTGATATAGATAATGATTTAATAGGGACAAGTTATCTTGATAAAATTTTAGAAGAGGAATAAATTATGAGAGTTTATGATATTATAGAGAGAAAAAAGCACGGTGAAAAATTAACTGAAAAAGAAATAGACTATGTCATAAATGGATATGTAAGCAATGATATTCCAGACTATCAAGTGGCTGCTTTATTGATGGCTATATATTTTAAAGGTATGGAACAGGAAGAAACATATAACTTAACCAATGCAATGGTTAACTCCGGAGACAGAGTTGATTTATCAAAAATTAAAGGCATCAAAGTTGATAAACACAGTACAGGAGGAGTAGGCGATAAAACTTCTTTAGTTCTTTTGCCTCTTATGGCATCTTTCGACTTAAAAGTGTCTAAAATGTCCGGAAGAGGTTTAGGACATACCGGTGGTACAATAGATAAGCTTGAATCTATAGAAGGTTTTAATGTAAATTTAACTAGAGAAAAAATGTTTGATGTAGTAAATAAGGTAGGCTTTGCTATAGCCGGTCAATCTGGAAATTTAGTCCCGGCTGATAAGCAGCTTTATGCTCTAAGAGATGTTACTGCAACAGTAGACAGTATTCCTTTAATAGCCAGCAGCATTATGTCTAAAAAAATAGCTGGTGGATCTGACTATATATTATTAGATGTAAAGGTAGGTTCAGGAGCTTTCATGGAGGAATTAGAGGAAGCTGTAAAATTATCTAAGGAAATGGTAGCCATAGGTAATAGATTTAATAAAAAAACCTATGCTGTCCTCACGAACATGGATCAACCTTTAGGTAATAAGATTGGTAATGCTTTAGAAGTTAAAGAAGCTGTTGAAACATTAAAAAACAATGGTCCTAAAGACTTTATGAATTTATGTACATACTTAAATGCAGTTATGCTGAAAATGGTTGAAAAGGTAGATACTATTGAAGAAGGAATTTCAAAAACAGAAGAAATATTAAAAACTGATGAACCATTTAAAAAATTTAAAGAATTCATAAAAATGCAGGAAGGTAATATTGATATGATAGAAGATTTAGATAAATTACCAACCTGTAATACCGTCGATGAAGTTAAATCAGTAAAATCAGGCTTTGTAAAAAGTATAGATGCAAGAGAAGTAGGTATAAGTGCTATGATGACAGGAGCCGGTAGAGAAAATAAGGAAAGCGAACTTGATTATTCTGCTGGATTAGTTTTAAACAAAAAAATTGGTAATAAGGTTAGTAAAGGTGAAACTTTAGCTTACATATATACAAATAAAAATAACTCAACCGAAATTAAAAACAAACTACTGGCGGCTTATGAGTTTTCTAAAGAAGAAATTGAAAAACCGGACATAGTTTACGGCTATGTAGATGAGTTGGGATTTCATAGTTATAAGTAAAACTAAGGAGAATGCTAATGGAGTATGTTGTGAACTTAAATAAGTTTCAGGGACCCTTTGACTTATTATTCCATCTTATAGAAGAAAATGAAATAGATATTTACGATATACCTATTTCTGAGATTACACAGCAGTATATAGGCTATTTAGATCAAATGGTTGAATATAATATGGATGTTACTAGCGAATTCATATTAATGGCATCTTCTTTAATAGAAATTAAATCTAAGATGCTTCTTCCAAATTTCAATAAAAAGAATGAAGATGACCCAAGAGAAGACTTAGTAAATAAATTAATTGAATATAAGCTTTTCAAAGAAGTATCTGAAGAATTCAAGACTAAGGAAAAGGAAGAACTTAAGTTTATTCCTAAACCTAAAGAAGAAATTGAATACGATGAAAAACTTAATGAACAGGTTTTATTTGAAGAAATAAATGTTTACGATTTGTTGAACTCTATAAACTCTCTTTTGAAAAGACGAAAAATTCAAATCAATAGGGAAGTGCCTACTTTTAAATTTAGGCGAGAAGATTACAGTGTAAATGAATGTATTAAGATAATTAAAAAGATTTTAAAAGAAAAAAATAAGGTAAGTTTATTAGATATATTTAAAATGGATTTTAATAAAGGATTTATTATAGCCATATTTTTAAGTATATTAGAATTATCAAAGGACAGCAGTATTAAAATAATGCAGGATAATTTATTTGGAGAAATTTACCTACTAAGCGTATAGAGGTGTATATGAATAAAGCAGAAATAAAAAGTGCAGTTGAAAGTATGTTGTTTATCTGGGGCGATCCTTTAGATATTAAAGACATAGTAAATATTTTAGAAACAGATAAAAATAAAGTTGAGGAAGCAATAGATGCCCTTATTTTGGATTATAAAAGCGAGGATAGGGGTATTGTTTTGAAAAAATTTGGAGAATGCTACCAACTTAAAACAAAAGATAAAAACTATAGCTACGTGTCAACATTATACAAGCCTAATACTCACAGAGGCTTATCAGATGCGGCTATGGAAACATTATCTATTATAGCTTATAAACAGCCGATTACGAAGATTGAGGTGGAACAAATTAGAGGCATAAAATCTAATTATATTATAAATACCCTTAAAGACAAGGGATTGATTAAAGTGGTTGATAGGTTGGAAAAGCCCGGAAATCCTTTATTATACGGTACGACAAAAGATTTTTTATCTTATTTTGGTTTGATATCTATAGATGAACTACCTAAACTGCCCTATGACAAGGACTTTGATATGCTTAAGGAAGAGGATGATAATTAATGAGTGAAAATACAGTGAGATTAAATAAATATATTAGTAATAGTGGATACACGTCAAGAAGAAAAGCTGACGATTTAATATTTAGCGGAAGAGTAAAAGTGAATAACAAGGTAGAGAAAAACCCAGGATATAGAGTAAACCCCGATAACGATGAAGTTATAGTTGAAGGTAATTCAATATCATCTAAAGAAAAGTTGGTGTATATTGCTTTAAATAAACCAGAAAATATAATCTCATCAGCCGATGATCAATTTGATAGAAAAACTGTTGTTGATTTGGTTGATATAAAAGAAAGAATTTATCCTGTAGGTAGATTAGACTATGATTCTCAAGGATTAATCATTTTAACTAATGATGGAGATTTAACATATAAACTTACACACCCAAAGCATGAAATCTTTAAAAAGTACTATGTTAAAGTGAATAAGTATATTTCAGATAAAGAGATAAATTTATTAACAAGAGGGGTAATAATTGATGGCTATAAAACAAATAAATCCCATATAGATATAATAAATCGAAAAAATAGAGAAACAGATATTTATATAATGATAGATGAAGGTAGAAATAGGCAGATAAGAAAAATGTTTGAAGAAATTGAAGCTGATGTAAAAATACTTAAAAGAGTTTCAATAGGAGATTTATTTTTAGGAAATCTTAAGGAAGGAAACTGGAGATATTTGACTAAAAAAGAAGTTAATTATTTAAAATCTCTATAATATGACTATGAATTTTTTTAATTTTGTAGAATTGAGTCACTTTTTAATAGATAACTACGTAGAAAAAGGCAGTATTGTTGCAGACTGTACTTCTGGAAATGGTTTTGACACCTTATATTTATGCAACAAACTGCAGGGAAGTGGATTTATCTTTTCATTTGATGTACAATCTGAAGCAATTAATAGAACCCGTAAGATATTGGATGAAAAATGCAGTTATACTAACTATAAGATAATTAAAGACAGTCACGAGAATATAGATAAGCATATTCAAGAAGATTTAGACTTTGCAATTTACAATTTAGGATTTTTGCCAAATTATGATTCCCAAATTAAAACTAATCCCAAATCAACGATTAATTCTATTAAAAAAACTCTGGGAATTCTAAAAAAGAGAGGAATACTTGTAATCACAGCATATACAGGTCATGATGAATCAGAAGAAAAAAATGAAATAGTGAGATTTCTTGAAAAAATTGACCAAAATATTTATTTGGTAATGAATTTAAAACTAATTAATGTAAATAAATACCCACCTGAGCTTTTTATAATTCAGAAAAATGCATGATGTAATGATAATCCTTCATGCATTTTTTATTATATTTTAATATATTTTTATAAAAAAATTCAAAATAATGCAATAAAAAAAAGCTTTCAGTCAATTTTTTTGAATAATGAATAATTGCTTGAAATACACATATAACTCTGTTATCATTACTTTGAAAATATTATTAGGAGGTAGCATTTATGAATGCGTCCCAAAAATTACACATTAACAAAGATTGGTGTAAAGGTTGTGGGATATGTGTGGAATTTTGTCCCAAAGATGTACTACAGTTAAAAGATGGTAAGATTGATATAAAAGCAGAAGATAGGTGCATTAAATGCAAACAGTGTGAAATAAGATGTCCTGATTTTGCTATATTCCTTGGAGGTGAAGACGAAGATGAGTAATATAAGATTGTTACAGGGTAATGAAGCCTGTGTAGAGGGAGCTTTAGCAGCAGGTATGAATTTTTTTGCCGGCTATCCAATAACTCCTTCGACTGAAATAGCTGAATTATCCGCTCAAAAATTACCGAGAGCTGGTGGAAAATTTATTCAAATGGAAGATGAAATTTCAGGTATGGCTGCAATATTAGGTGCTTCACTTACAGGAAAAAAAGCTATGACTGCAACCAGTGGTCCAGGATTTTCATTAAAACAGGAAAATTTAGGATACGGATGTATCGCTGAAATACCCTGTGTAGTAATAAATGTCCAAAGAGGTGGACCAAGTACTGGATTGCCAACTTCTCCAGCTCAGGGGGATATAATGCAGGCTAAATGGGGTACTCATGGTGACCATCCTGTTATAGCTTTATATCCGAATTCTGTTCAGGAAATATATGAAGTTACTATGGATGCATTTAATTTGGCAGAAAAATATAGAACGCCGGTAATATTATTACTAGATGAAATTATTGCCCACATGAGAGAAAAGATTGATACAGATTTATCTAAAGATAAAGAAATTATAAATAGAAAAAAACCAACCTGTAAAAAAGAAGACTATTTAGCATATAAACACACTGAAGATTTAGTTCCAGCTATGGCTGACTTTGGAAGTGGATACAGATATCACGTTACAGGTTTAGTACACGATGAATTTGGATTTCCGAGTAATAATTCAAAAATAGCAGACAAATTAATAAGAAGATTAGTTGATAAAGTAGAAAAGAATAAAGAAGATATAGTTAAGTATGAAGAATATATGATGGATGATGCTGAGATAGGTATAGTTGCATTTGGTGCTACATCAAGATCAGCAAAAGAATCAGTAGATGCTCTCAGATCAATGGGAATTAAGGTTGGATTGTTTAGACCAATAACTATATGGCCCTTTGCTGAAAAAAAGATTAATGAAATATCCAAAAAAATGGATAAATTATTCGTTGTAGAAATGAACTTAGGTCAGTATGTTAATGAAGTTAAAAGAGCTTCTCACAATGGATGTAATGTTGAATTTTTAGGGAAAATAGATGGAAATCCTATTGCTCCTTCTGAAATAAATGATTTTGTTAGGGGGAACTTATAATGAGTGTAAGTAATATAGTTAGAGATAATTTTAGAGACAATAAGCTTCCACATATCTGGTGTCCGGGATGCGGTCATGGAATTTTAATGCATGCAATAGCAAGAGCTATCAGTAATAAAAACATAGATAGAGATAGGGTCTGTATTGTATCAGGGATAGGCTGTTCTTCAAGAGCACCAGGTTATATGAACTTTAATACACTACATACTACCCACGGTAGAGCATTAGCCTTTGCAACAGGTATAAAAATGGCTGAACCGGATATGCACGTTATAGTAGTAACCGGCGATGGAGATTCTGCAGCTATAGGTGGAAATCATTTAATCCATGCAGCAAGAAGAAATATAGATATAACTACTATAGTTTTCAATAATAATATTTATGGAATGACAGGAGGTCAATATTCTCCAACAACACCAACAAATGATTACGGAACAACTGCACCTTTCGGCAATATAGATAAGTGTTTTGATTTGTGTAAATTAGTAGAGTCAGCAGGAGCTACATATGTAGCAAGGTCTACAGCTTATCATGCTCAAGGGCTAACAAAATTAGTCGAAAAAGGGATGGACAATAAAGGTTTTTCCTTTATAGAAGGTCTAAGTATCTGTCCAACTTATTACGGTAGAAAAAACAAAAAAGGAAGTGCCGTTGATATGATGAATGGACTTAAGGATAATACTATTGATGTGAAAGCTGCAAGGAAAAAGCCGGAATTAGCAGAAGGAAAAATATTAATAGGCGAGCTTTATAACTCACAAGAAGAAGAGTATACAGAACGATATAATAAAATAATAGAATTGTTTAATAAGGAGTAAATAATATGTCTACTAAATTTGAAGTAAGATTAAGTGGTTCAGGAGGACAAGGTTTGATTTTAGCCGGAATTATATTGGCTGAATCAAGTTTATTAAATGGAAAAAATGCTATTCAATCTCAATCCTATGGTCCTGAAGCAAGAGGCGGAGCCAGTAAGTCGGAAGTAATAATAAGTGATGGAGCTATAAATTTTCCTAAAGTTGAAAAATGTGATTTACTATTATCATTAACTCAAAAATCTTATGAAGAATATATTGATTCTTTAAAAAAAGATGGTATACTGTTA
>CAZNLP010000049.1:0-13131 GCA_964574015.1 uncultured Clostridia bacterium
CGGAGCCGGTGTTAATAATATTCCTGTTAATGACTTTGCTGAGAAAGGAATTGTGGTTTTCAATACTCCCGGTGCAAATGCAAATGCAGTAAAGGAATTAACTTTACTTTCTCTGCTTTTAAGCTCAAGAAAAGTAGCTGAAGGTATAGAGTGGAACAAAGCTTTAGATAAGAACGTTGCAAAACAGGTAGAGAAAGGAAAAAGTCAGTTTAAAGGTCCTGAAATAAAAGGCAAAAAATTAGGAGTTATAGGATTAGGAGCTATAGGAGTTTTAGTAGCAAATATGGGTGTGAAAATGGAGATGGAAGTTATAGGTTATGACCCATACATATCCGTTGATAATGCACTAGGATTATCTTGGGATATCGAGTATGCTAAATCTTTAGAATATTTACTTGAAAATGCTGATTATATTAGCATTCATATACCTTTAATGGAAGAAACAAAACATTTCATAGATAAAAAAGAAATTCAAAAAATGAAAAGCACAGCCAGAATTATAAACATGGCTAGAGGTGGATTAATTAATGAAGATGCATTAATAAAAGCTTTGAAAGAAGATAAAGTAGCAAAGTACGTTACAGATTTTCCAAATGATAAGTTGTTAAATGTAAAAAATGTAGTATGTCTTCCTCATTTAGGAGCTTCTACTTATGAATCTGAGGAAAACTGTGCTGTAATGGCTGTAAAACAGCTTAAAGACTATTTGGAAGATGGTAAAATTACAAATTCTGTTAATTATCCTGAATGTCATCTCGACAGAAAAAAAGGCACTGAAAGGTTAACTGCTTTTAATAAAAATGTACCTCACATGATTAGTTCTTTGTCTTCTGTCCTAGCTAAAAATGATATAAATATTATTGAAATGGTAAATAAAAGCAAAGGTGATTTTGCATATAATGTAATAGATTTTGAAGGAAAAATTACAAATGAAATAATACAAGAAATTAAAAATATTGATGGGATTATAAAGGTTAGACTTATATAATTTTAAATAGAAGCTGAAAGGCTTCTATTTTTTTCTTGACAAAATGAACATCGTTCATTATAATATGAACAGTGTTCATTCAAGGAGGTTTTTATGCCTAAAAAATACAACAATACAAAACTTTATATAATCCAGGAAGCAAATAAGTTATTTAAAGAAAATGATTATGAAGATGTTGATATGAGAAAAATAGCTAAAAATTCGAATGTAGCTGTGGGTACTTTATACAACTATTTTAAGGGTAAGGAAGATTTATACATATCTATACTTAAAGAAAGTTGGCAGAGGACATTTGATAGGTTAGATTTAATTGATGATTTAGATATAAGTTCCATAGAAAAAGTTTATAGATTTTTTGAGATAATGGAGGAAGACAAAAATAGAAGAAATCATCTATCTAAAAAAATAATTCATAGAATTTTAGATGAAAAATCTGATTGCGATTCTGATAAATTTTTTAAACATTGGATTGAATATTTAGATTCAAAACTGGCTGTACTTATCGATTCAGCGGATGAAAATAATTTTTACAAAAAAGAAGAATATAAAATTCTCAGTCATGCTTTAATTGGTTCTTTTTTTTCTATGCTTCAGCAGTACGATGAATATGAAGAGCGAAAAATTTTTTTCGATAAATATTTAAAAAAATTACTGAGATAGAAAGGAAATATATGAATAACGAAAGAATTAATACATTAGAAAACAAATCAATAAATAAAGCTTTATTAGAGTTGGCGTTTCCTTCTATAATAGGTATGCTTATAAATGCAATATATAATATGGCAGATACCTTTTTTATAGGTCGGTTAAATGAACCCTCTGCGTTAGGAGCAGTTACTATTGCTTTTCCAATAATGATGATGGTAGGCTCTATAGGTGGAATGTTTGGTATAGGTGGCGGATCATTTCTTTCCAGATTATTAGGGCAGAAAGATTATAAAAAGGCAAACATATCAACATCAACATCATTTTTTACATCATTAATTGTATCTATTATTGTATCCATAGGAATGTTTGTGTTTGTTGAACCTTTATTAAGAATTTTTGGTGCTACAGAAACAATAATGCCTTATGCATTAAGTTATACAAAAATTATTATAGTTGCAAATTCTATAACTATGCTGAATATGACAATGAATAATTTACTGCGAGCTGAAGGTGCTGCAAAAAGATCTATGTACGGATTTTTAATAGGTTCAGGAATTAATATTATTTTAGATCCAATTTTCATATTTGTTTTTGATTTAGGTGTAGCTGGTGCTGCCTGGGCAACTATTATAGGAAAAACGATATCTTTTATATATTTATTCAGCTTTTATGTTAAAAAGAAGAGTATAGCCGAGATTAGTTTGAAGTGTTTTAAACCTACTAAATACATTTACGGCGAAATTTTTAAAATAGGTTTCCCTTCTTTTACAAGACAAATGCTTGCAAGTATATCTATGGGCATGGTTAATTCTGCTGCAATGGTTTACGGAGATTCTGTAATTGCAGGATTAGGTCTCTCTTTAAGAGTTTTTTCGATTGCCTTTTTTATTGTATTTGGATTTTCTACTGGATTTCAACCCTTAGCCGGTTACAGCTGGGGTGCAAATGATATGGAAAGATTTAAAGAAACTTTAAAATCCGGAATAAAAGGTGCTACATTTATAGCCTTGTTTTTTTTCACAGTATTCTTCTTTGGTAAAGAATTTATAGTTTCTTCTTTCACTGATGTTGTAGCTGTGCAAAATTTTAGTATTAGAATGATGAATGCTATGCTTATCTCTCTACCTTTTATGGGTTTTCAGATAATTGTTACTACAATGTTTCAATCTATAGGAAAGGGTAAGCCTTCAATGATTTTATCTATGGCTAGACAGGGATATTTCCTAATTCCTTTACTCTTAGTTTTACCTGATTTAATAGGATTAGACGGCATCATCTATGCCCAACCTATTGCTGACATACTTACTTTAATACTTACTGTTTTTATGTTTGTAAAGCAGTATAAAGCATTTAAGAGAATTGAAGGACCAAATAATAACAATAAAATCAAAGAGCCTGCTGTTTAAGCAGACTCTTTTTTATTGTTTGAGTTTGTATAATAATTCTTTTTGATAAAGCATACTGAGCAGCTTAGAAAGTTCCCCTCTTGTAATTAAATCATCTGGAGCAAAGGTTTCTTCATCTTTTCCTTTTATTAACCCTAGAGAATAAACTTTCAAAAGTCCTTCCAGTTCTTCCTCTTCTAAGTTTTCAATATCTTTGAAAATTATTTCCTTATACTCATCCTCATACTTTAATATCTTTCCTAAAGATTCAACTACTTCTTTTCTTGTAATGCAAGCTTTTGGTAGTAAATATCCGTCCTTAGTGTGTATAATATCGTTTTTGTATAGCATATATGTTGGTTCAAGGGCATAGTTACTAATTTCATCTACGTCTTTTACATTAAACTCTTTTTCTTTATTTTCTAATTCAATAATTCTATATACCATAGTATAAAATTCTTGCTTAGTTATTTCGTCGTTAGGCTTAAATTCTGTTTCAGTTTTTCCATTAACTATACCTTTATTAAATAAGTCTTCTATATGTTCTTTCGCCCAGTAATTTTCAATATCTTTGAAATTTATTTCCAGTATTTCTTCAGATTGTTCTTTCTCTTCATTTTGTTGGATATCATCCTCTACTATTTCCTGATTTTCTTCTTCATCTTCATTTGGTTTTTTTTCTAATAGAGTCATCCAATTTCTTGCAACCCATCCAATAATATTTCCATTTTCATCGACAAGCTGATGCCAGTAGTAGCCTCCAGACAGTTTAGGTTCTCCATAAATGTAGTACTCTTCCCCGTCATTGACCTTGCCTATAATCTCACCATTAGGTTCCTGTCTTAGGTTTAAAGATGATCTTGTTTCTATTTTTATTTTGTCTCGCTCTTCATAAAGAACTACATCGGCTTCGTTTACTTCATCAGGATAAGGTATGTTAAGTGATTTACCCGGTAATCCCGACTGAGGCAGGCATGAAGTATCTATTATGCTTACCTGCTGATTGTACTCTTCTGGTATAACCTTATACAAAACTAAATCTTGGTATGTATAATATTTGACCCATGTACTGAAGTAATATGGAATCATGTTAGGATTATTACTTTCCACATAACTATTGTACGCCCATAGAGGAAAATACCAACTTTCTAATTTATTAGGATCCATATTGCCTACTGTTGGAATTTTTCCTGAAACACTCATCTCCCATTTTTCAAGAAGTATTTCAGCTCCAGCTTCTATATTATAGTAAATATCATTTCTGAGTCTACTATCATCAAATGTGCCTCGGCTATTATGTATTTGCATTAGTCCTAAGCTTCCAGAAATACCTGTTTTTACACTTCCATCGTCATTGTAATGCTTAAATACCGACTCGGTTCTAGCTATTGCTTGAAGTATCACCGATGGTATTCCTTTTTTGTGTGCTACTTTTTCTATCATAGCTTCCAACTCTTCTCTTGTTGGGTTTGTTTCACCCAATACTAAAATAAAATTTGAAGCTATCAAAGAAATTACAATGATATATAAAAGTATTTTTTTTACCTTCATACTACACCTCTATATTTTTTTTATTATTAAATTAACCTTGTCATATATGTTTTGGTATTTTTCTTTAGATTTTTTTCTGCTATCATCTACTACTGAATAGTAAATTTTAAGTTTAGGTTCTGTTCCTGATGGTCTAACAACAAAGCTGGATCCGTCTTTAAATATATATTTAAGTACATTCGATTCCGGCAGTTCGATTGGATGTTTTTCATTCATTTCAAAATCAGTACTGATTTTTTCTTTATAATCTTTTTTGACAGTAATTTCCCCATCAAAATAATCATTCATATTTTCATTTCTAAATGTATTTATGATTTTCTTGATTTTTTCTTTACCCTCAATGCCTTCCATCTTAATATTTTGAAGTTCATCTATATAGTATCCATATTTTTTATACAGCTTCTCCAACTCTTCAGATAAAGAACTTCCTTTTTTCTTAAAGTACGCGGCCATTTCAGAAACCATTAGGGCAGAAGAAACAGCGTCTTTATCTCTTACATATTCACCATACAAATATCCTGCACTTTCCTCATATCCAAATATATAGTTTTTCTTCTTTGTTTTGCTATATTCTTCAATTTTTTCTCCAATAAATTTAAATCCTGTAAGAGTATCTTCACATTCTACTCCATAGTTCTCAGCTATAACTCTTCCTAATTCACTTGTGACTATTGTTTTTATTATTAAAGAATTTTCTTTTATACTATTTTTTTCTTTTAATGATTCTAAAATATAATATATGAGTAAAGCTCCTGTTTCATTTCCAGTTAACAACTTGTAATTGCTATCTTCATCTTTACATGCTACACCTAGTCTATCTCCATCCGGGTCTGTAGATAAAATTATATCTGCATCTTTCTCTTTTGCTTTCTTTATACTTAACTCAAAACTTTTTTCGTCTTCCGGATTAGGAGAATCTACCGTCGGAAAATTTCCATCAGGCTCCATCTGCTCTTCTACTATATATAAATTATCATAGTTCATCTCAGTTAGGATTCTTCTTATAGGCACTATTCCTGTTCCGTGTAGCGGTGTGTATACTATCTTTATATGTTTATCTACATCGTCATTTAGACTCAATTTTTTTGAATTTTCTATAAATGAATCTTCTATTACTTCTAAAACTTCTATTATATTTTCCTGTTCAAGTTCTTTTTTATAATCTGAATACTTTACATCCTTAAATTCCAATTTATTTATTTTTTCTGTTAGTTCTTCTGACATTTCCGGAATCATTTGGCATCCATAATCCCAGTACACCTTGTATCCGTTGTATTCCGGTGGATTATGACTTGCCGTAATTATGATACCAGCAGTAGCTTCTAAATATCTTACTGCATAAGAGAGCATCGGTGTCGGTCTCATTTCTTTAAATAAATATGTCTTAATATTATTTCCCGCTAAAACTTCTGCCGCTACTTCCGAAAAATATCTGGAATTATTTCTACAATCGTAGCATATAGCTACGGAAGGATAATCCAAATTCTTACTTTTTATGAAATCTGCTAACCCTTGTGTAGTCTTTGCAATGGTATATTTGTTAATTCTATTAGTTCCTACACCCATTATACCTCTCATTCCCCCGGTTCCAAATTCAAGATTAGTATAGAAAGCTTCTTTAATTTCATCATCTTCAAGTCTTAAAATCTCATTTTTTGTTTTAGTATCTATATATTTGTTTTTAAGCCATTCTTTGTATCTTTCTTTATATTCCACAATACCCATCTCCTTTATAATTTAAGATTCTTTAAATAACTTCTAAAACTACTTCCTAAATTTTTATCTTCAAGGGCAAATTCTACTGTTGCTTCTAAAAATCCAAGTTTATTCCCAACATCATATCTTTTTCCATCAAAAATATATGAATAAACATCTTCTTTTTTTGATAATTTCTTAAGTCCATCTGTAAGCTGTATTTCATCTCCTGCTCCCGGCTCTGTTTCTTTTAGTATTTCAAAAATTTCAGAACTAATTACATATCTTCCTAATATAGCTATATTTGATGGAGCTTCTTCTAAATTAGGCTTTTCAACTAAATCTTCTACCTTATAAACTTTTCCTGTAAGTTTACTTCCTTTAACAATACCGTACTTATTTACATCTTTTTTTTCAACTTCCTGAACACCTATTATTGTGCTTCCGTATTCTTCGTATTTTTCTATTAATTGTTTTATACATGGTTTATTTGATCTTACAATATCATCTCCAAGCATAACTGCAAAAGGTTCATTTCCTACAAAGGATTTAGCACAGTAAATAGCATGTCCTAATCCAAGAGGTTCTTTTTGTCTTATGTAGTGTATGTTTGCTAATTCTGATATCTTCTCAATTTCTTTCAGTAATTTTTCTTTACCTTTATTTTTTAAATTATCTTCAAGTTCATATGATTTATCAAAATGATCCTCTATTGAATTTTTATTTCTTCCTAATATTATTAGTATGTCTTCAATTCCTGAATCTACAGCTTCTTCTACTATGTACTGGATTGATGGTTTGTCAACTATATTCATCATTTCTTTAGGTTGTGCTTTAGTAGACGGCAAAAATCTGGTTCCTAATCCAGCTGCTGGAATTACTGCTTTTTTTACCTTCATTTTTCCTCCCCTAATAAATTTTTTTATTCTCTATAGCTTTTTTTACTATCACTTGATAGTAAAGAACTTTCATAGACATCTAGCATTTCTAATGCCTTGCCTGTTCCTTCTGCAACACAGGATACAGGATTTTCTGCAATATATACAGGCACTCCCGTTCTTTTAGATATCAATTTATCTAAACCTTTTAGAAGACATCCCCCTCCTGTCATTATAATGCCTTTTTCACTAATATCAGCTGATAGCTCCGGTGGAGTTTTCTCCAATACAGAGTGCACTGCATCAGCTATAGTAGTTACTGTTTCTTCAAGTGCTTCCAGCATATCAGTAGACGATATAGTAAGATTTTTAGGTAATCCTGTTACTAAGTTTCTTCCTCTTACCTCAACAAAGTTTTCTTCTTCAACTGGAAATGCAACACCAATACTGATTTTTAAATCTTCAGCACTTCTCAAACCAATCATAACATTATATTTTTTTCTAATATATCTAGCTATAGCCTCGTCAAATTTATCTCCAGCAATTTTTATGGATTTACTAACTACAATACCTCCAAGAGAAAGTACAGCTACATCAGTTGTTCCACCACCCATGTCTATAATCATATTTCCAGATGGCTTGGATAGCTCAACTCCAGCTCCTATAGCTGCTGCTACAGGTTCTTCAATTAAATATGTTTTCTTAGCTCCAGCTTGGTTACAAGCATCTAAAACTGCTCTTTTTTCTACTTCTGTTACACCACTTGGTACACAAACAATTACTCTTGGTTTAAATATAGATTTCCCAATTGTTTTTTTAATAAAATACTTTAGCATTTTTTCTGTTATATCAAAGTCTGATATTACACCGTCTTTAAGAGGTCTTATTGCTACAATATTGCCAGGAGTTCTTCCAAGCATTGATCTAGCTTCTTCACCTACTGCTAATATTTTGTCTGTATTTCTATCTATTGCAACTACAGAAGGTTCCTGTAGTACAATTCCTTTTCCTTTAATATATACGAGTACAGTTGCTGTACCCAAATCTATTCCCATGTCTGATCTGATACTCATAATTTCCTCCAATTTTTTAGTCATATGTATGTATTATACATAATTTTTTTAGTTTTATAAAGTTTTTTAGATGTTTTTAATTTTTTCTTTAAACTTAATCCCTGTAGGTGTTCCCGCTATACCACCACGTGCTGTTTCTTTAAAATCGCTGTGCATATCATCTCCTACTTTTTTCATAGCTTCTACTACTTCATCAAAAGGTATTACACTTTCTATTCCTGCAAGAGCTAATTCCGCTGATGTCATAGCATTTACAACTCCTGATGAATTTCTTTTAGAACAAGGCGATTCAACCAATCCAGCTACTGGATCGCATATTAATCCCATTATATTTTTTAAAGCTATTGCTGATGCATTAAGACTCATTTCAGGAGTTCCTCCAAGCATTTCTACAATAGCTGCTGATGCCATAGCTGCTGCCGAACCACATTCTGCTTGACATCCTCCTTCTGCACCTGCTACAGTTGCATTTGTTGATATTATTTTTCCTACAGCTGATGCAGTTAGAAGTCCTCTCTCTAAAGTAATATCGTCTAATTCATATTTTTCTTTAACAGTTAAAAGAGCTGCTGGAATTATTCCACTTGCCCCTGCCGTCGGTGCAGCGCATATTTTACCCATGGATGCATTATATTCCGATGTTGAAAAAGCTCTTATCATAGCTTTATTGATAGTATCTCCGCATAAGGTCTCTCCTTCTTTAAGTCTTTGGTTTAACTTATTAGCTTCTCCTCCTATTATACCTCCTAAGGTTATATTCTTTTTTTCAACAGAAGCTTTAGAAGAATTCTCCATAACTTTAACGACTTCCTGCATTTTTGAAAATATTTCTTCTTCAGTAGTATCATTATCTATAATTTCAGTTTCCACTGCTATTTTCCATATTGGCCAACCTTTTTCTTTAGATAATCTTATCAAGTCTAAACCTTTTCTATACATCTTCATTCTCCTTAATCGGTCTTATAATGACAACATCAATCATGTTTTGCATCGCTTTTATTTTGTTAATAACTTCTTCTTCGACAACCTGGTCTGTTTCTATAATCATTGATGCTTGTTTTTTATTTCTATCTCTTATTACCTTCATATTAGCTATATTGATATTTTCCTTAGCAAGCAATGTTGTAACATCACTAATAGTTCCTTTTACATCCGTGTGTTTTGTAATTATTGTATAATACTCTCCATTTATTTCAACATCAAAACCATTAATATTGCTTACCATTACAGCTCCTCCTCCAAGAGAAGAACCAAGTAGGTTTATTTTACTTCCATCCTTTCTTTCAATAATAATTTTTGCAGTATTAGGATGGCTAACCTGCAAATCTTTCTTTATAAATTCAACTTCTATATTATTTTTCTTAATTAACTCTAAAGAATTTCTCAATCTTTCATCATATGGTTCCATACCTAAAAGACCGGCTGCTATTGCTTTTTTCGTTCCGTGGCCTTCTGCAGTTTCTGCAAAAGATCCGTGAAGATATACCGTTACCTTTTTTATATCTCTATGGGCAGCATATCTTGCTATTTTACCAAGTCTAGCAGCTCCTGCAGTATGAGAACTTGAAGGACCTATCATTATAGGTCCGATTACATCAAAAATACTTTTAACATCTTTCAATATATCTCCTCCTTAACATTTTTATTTTATCATAAATCTTACTTATTTACATGTTGTTCTATTTAAAGCATGATACAACAATCACTTCAAAAATACAACTTGTTGTAAGAAATATTTCTATTGAATCTCAAAAGATGTTGTGTTAATATAAAGGTCGGGAATGAAGTTCTCCCATAGCAATTGCTAAAACCGCTTATAAAGCTGATGACTTCTGCAAATTTAATGCAGAACTTCGGCTTTTTTTGATTCTGCTAAGGGAGGATAATTATGTTATTTAGTTTGTCTTTAATAATACTTTTAGGATTCACCTTGAGCGGTGTATTCAACAGATTTAAAATACCCGGAATTATTGCTATGATAATTACAGGCATCATATTAGGTCCTTATAATTTCAATTTAATTTCTCAAGATATTTTAAATATCTCACCAGATTTAAGAGAAATAGCTTTGATAATTATACTTTTAAGAGCAGGACTGACTTTAGATTTAGAAGATTTAAAAAAAGTTGGTAGACCAGCTTTAATGTTGAGTTTTATACCTGCTACTCTTGAAATCTTATCTATTTACATATTAGCTCCCATACTTTTTAATATTTCTAATATTGAAGCTGCTATTTTAGGCACAGTCGTTGCAGCTGTATCTCCTGCTGTAGTAGTCCCAAGAATGATAAATTTAATTGAACATAGATACGGTACCGATAAGAAAATCCCTCAAATGATAATGGCTGCTGCTTCAGTAGATGATATTTACGTTATAATCCTTTTTACTTCTTTTATGGGTATGTATAAAGGAAGTGACCTTAATATCATAGGATTTTTATCCTTACCTATATCTATTATTCTCGGAGTTTTACTTGGAATAATAACAGGTTTGATTTTAGTTTGGCTTTTCAAAAAAATTCATATGAGGGATACAATCAAAGTTTTGATAATTTTAAGTGTATCTTTTCTTTTAGTTTCCTTTGAAGATTTTGCAGCTGATTTTATAAGTATTTCAGGATTGTTATCTGTAATGTTTTTAGGTATTACTATTTTAAAAACCTATAAGGTTCTGGCTAAAAGGTTAATGAGCAAGTTTTCAAAAATTTGGGTTGCTTCAGAACTTCTTCTTTTTGTTCTTGTTGGAGCTGCTGTTGATTTAAGTTATCTGTACTATGCTGGTATTTTTTCTATTATATTAGTGTTATCTGCAGTAGTTTTCAGGATTATTGGAGTTAACCTTTCTCTTATAGGTACTGCTTTAAATAAGAAAGAAAAGTTGTTTTGCTCAATTTCTTATCTGCCTAAAGCTACAGTACAAGCTGCGATAGGTGCCATCCCTCTAACCAGCGGTGTTGTATCAGGTAATCTAATTCTTTCAATTGCAGTATTATCAATTATGATTACTGCCCCTATAGGTGCTTTTGGAATAGATGGAACTTATAAAAAGTTTCTTTATCACAAGAAATAAAGCTTAATTGCTTGATAACTGTATATTCTAGATATATAATTATATAACCACATTAAATCTAAAGAGGTGCTTACATGTATTTTAATAAATCTATAGAGGAAACAAGTCAGGATTTAAATGTTAATATAAATGAAGGTCTATCAAAGGATGAAGTTAAAGATAGACTTGATAAATACGGTCTAAATACAATAAAAGAAAAAAAGAAAAAAAGTTTATTTTCTATCTTTATTTCTCAACTTAAGGATATGCTTATTTATGTTCTTTTAGGCGCTGCAGGGATTACTTTTTTTATTGGAGAATATATTGATGGTATTATAATATTGTTAGTTGTTTTTCTTAATGCAGTTATAGGTGTTGTACAAGAAAAGAAAGCTTCTCAAGCAATAGCAGCTTTAAAGAAAATTTCATCTCCTAAAGCATTAGTAAAAAGAGATGGAAAAACTTTAGAAATTAATTCAGAAGATGTTGTTCCTGGAGATATTGTTATTTTAGATGCAGGTAGATACGTGCCTGCCGATATTAGACTGACCGATAGTGCAAATCTTAAGATTGAGGAGTCTTCATTAACCGGTGAATCTGTTCCTTCTGAAAAGGACCATAGTAATGTTTATGATGATGAAAAAATACCCGTCGGGGATAGAAAAAATATGGCTTTTTCTTCAACAATAGTAACATATGGCCGAGGCGAGGGTATAGTTGTTTATACAGGTATGGATACAGAAATAGGAACTATTGCAGAAAGCTTGGATGAAGACGAAGAACTTACTCCTCTTCAAATAAGATTAGAAGAACTGGGTAGAGTTCTAGGTTTTATTGCTGTTGGTGTTTGTGTTTTAATTTTTATTATCGCATATTTACAAGGTAAGGATTTATTTGATATGTTCATGACTGCTATCAGTTTAGCAGTTGCTGCCATACCAGAAGGTCTTGCTGCTATAGTTGCTATAGTATTAGCTTTAGGAGTTACAAGAATGTCTAAAAGAAATGCTATTGTAAAAAGACTTCCAGCAGTTGAAACATTAGGATCTGTAAATATCATTTGCACAGATAAAACCGGAACTCTAACTCAAAATAAAATGACTGTAATAGATTTTTATACATACAATAATGAGGTAGAAGTTTCTGAAGAGGATATAAAAGAAATAGACGATACGGAAAAAAATCTAATAAAAACCTTTGTTTTATGCAGTGATGCAACCTTAGGAGAAGATAAAGGTACAGGTGATCCTACCGAAATTGCTTTAATAGAGTTGGGAGATAAATACAAATTATCTAAAAAATCTCTTAACGAAAAATTTCCAAGAGTTTCTGAAAAGCCTTTTGATTCCGATAGAAAACTTATGTCCACTTTAAATAAAGAAGAAAATAAATTTAGAGTAAATACAAAGGGTGCTATTGATAATCTGCTTAAAATCTCTACAAAAGTTCTAATAGATGGCAAAGTACAGGATCTAACGTCTGAAATGAAAGAAGAATTTTTAAAGGTATCTGATCGCATGTCAGAAAATGCTTTACGTGTTTTAGCTTCAGCATATAAATATACTGATGAGAAAATTTCTCCTGAAAAAATGGAACAAGATTTAATATTTATAGGATTTGTAGGTATGATGGATCCTCCAAGAACTGAGGTTAAAGGTTCTATTTTAGAAGCTAAGTCAGCAGGCATAACACCTATAATGATAACCGGTGACCATAAAATTACGGCTTTTGCAATAGCAAAAGAGCTTGAAATCGCTGAAAGTATCGAAGAGACTATTGAAGGTGCTGAGCTAAATAATCTTTCAGATGATGAACTTGCTGAGGTGATTCAGCAGTACAAAGTTTTTGCAAGGGTTTCTCCTGA
>CAZNLP010000050.1:0-13110 GCA_964574015.1 uncultured Clostridia bacterium
TCGATAGGATTCACCAGACCTTCATCTACTGCAAAGGGTCCTACTGCCGAGGAAATATTACCGCAGTTTGCGGAATCATCTACCCTTGGGATTATAATATCAACCTGATGGAAATCGTAATCTACATCTACATATTTTTGTTCTGAAGGTGATATTACAGCTACCTTACTTGTAGATGACACAGTTCCACCCATGCCATCGATTTGTTTAACATCAGGAGTTCCCATTACCTTTAAAAAGATATCTTTCCATTCTTCTCTATTTTCCGGCAAATCTTTTTTGTGGAATATAACAGCTTTACTTGTTCCACCTCTCATATATACACAGGGATATTTTTTTGTACTCATAGTTTCCTCCTAATTATTTTTTTCATTCTTCAGCTTATAATGATTCAACAAACCACCATCAGTTATTATCTTTCTTTCTTCTTTAGAAGAATCAAGCAGTTTAAAATTTATTTCTTCTATATCTTCTCTTACAATATATGCTGTCAATTTATTTTTTTCTTCCAAAATCTCTTTTCGTATTTTAGGAAGTATTATGAAATCTTCTACCTGTATATCTTTATTTTCTTCTACTAACAGTGGGATTATACCCCAATTTTTAACATTGGAAGCATATCTTTTAGTAGTATATTCTTCAGCTATATTAGCCCATCCACCTAAAACTTTTTGAGAAGATGCAGCCTGTTCTCTTGAAGAACCGTCCCCAATCCTTTTAGCATATATAACACTTCCGATTGATATATTCTTGTGATCAGCTTTAGCAAATTCTTTAATAGATGGTTTGCATTTATCAATCAAATCTTTAATCTCATCATAAATAATACCCTGCTGTCTTTTTTCGTCAATTTTTTTAACTAATTTTGCATTTTTTACATAATTAGCATCCTTCATTACTAATGTGTGTTCCGCTAACATGTAAGGATTTGATCTTAAATTTGAAGCATCAGAAGGTAGTAAATCATCTGTTGTTATTACATCATCATCAAAGGTTGAAACTACTTTTAAAATTAATATATCATTCAATTCTTCAAATTCAGGCCAATCCTTGATGTTAGGACCAAACTTAACCTCAACTTCTTCTTTTGGATTATTAAATCCGTTGTATACTCTGTTTTCGTATATTTTCTTTTCAAATTTATATTCAGGTTTTGTATACTTAATATTCATTTGAGTTGCTGCTGTTAATTCACCATCATTTGCTGCTGTTGCTGCTATAGATCTTGCATCCATTAAAGCTACCGAACTAAGCTGTCCTTCATTGGACATAGATCCTTCTCTATTTGTAAAATTTCTTGTATTATTTCTTATAGAAATCTCACCGTCTGCCGGAATATCACCTGCACCAAAACATGACCCACATATCGAAGGTTTAATTATTACTCCTTTTTCTGTCAACTTTTCCAAATAACCGTTTCTCATAAGTTCTATATATATAGGTTGGCTAGCTGGGTATACACTCATATTAAAACCTGTGTTATTAATAGTTTTTTGAGTTAAAATATCTACAGCATCTGATATATTCTCAAATAATCCACCAGCACAGCTTCCTATTATTCCCTGGTCAACATAAAACTTGTTGTTTTTAATTTTACTTAATAGGTCAAATTTGATATCATCCTGTCTAAATAATTTTTGACCTTCTTTTTGTATCTTTCCAATTATTTCTTTAGGATTTTTTTGAACCTCTTCAATTTCATATACATTGCTTGGATGGAAAGGAAAAGCTATAACAGGTTTAATTTTTGATAAATCTATTTCAATTAACTTATCATAATATGCAATGCTGCCAGGTTTTATCTCTTTATATTCTTCTTCTCTGCCGTGAATTTTTAAATATTTTTTAATCTTATCATCTGTTATCCAAACTGTAGATAAACAGGTAGTTTCAGTGCTCATTGTATCTATCCCAAATCTATATTCAGCTTGTAAATTTTCAACACCTTCTCCAATAAATTCCATAACACTATCTTTTACAAAGGCATTTTCAAAAACTTTCCCTATAAGTGAAAGTGCAATATCGTGGGGTCCTACACCTGGATTTAATTTTCCTTTTAGATAAACTCCTACTACATTAGGTTTTTCTATTTCGTAGTATTCCCCTAAAAGCTGTTTTACAATTTCTCCTCCACCTTCTCCAATCGACAATGTTCCTAATGGACCGTACCTTGTATGACTATCCGATGCTAAAATCATTTTGCCTGGTGCCGCCCACATCTCTCTCATATACTGATGAATTATAGCTAATCCAGGAGGTACAAAAATACCACCATATTTTTGCATAGAAGAAAGTAAAAATTTATGGTCATCTTCGTTTATAGTACCTCCAATAGCACAGAGAGCATTATGACAGTTAGTAATAATATAGGGTTTGCTCAGTTTTTTTAACCCCCCTGCTCTAGCAGACTGTATAATACTAACTGCATTTACATCATGTCCACCTATTACATCAAATTCTATTTTTAGTATATCTTTTTCTTTTGATTTATTATGGTTTTCTAATATTGAGTAAGTTATGGTTCCTTTTTTTCCAATTTCAGGGGATATCTCTTCTACATTTCCTTTTAGTTTAGCTTCATTTTCATCAAAAACTATTTGATTTTGATTTATTAGATAAGCCCCTTGGTTATATAATTTTATCATTTTATTTTCACCTAACTATTTTCTGTACTTTCTTTTTTATTAGTTCTTATTTGTTTAATTAAAGGTGCAGCTATTGAGAATAATATTATTCCACTTAAAACTAATACTATAGGTCTGCTAAATATGCTGGTAAAACTATCAAAAGATTGATATATTCTCAATAATTCACGGTCAGCAATAGATCCAAGTATTATTCCTAAAATAATAGGCATAATAGCAAAATCGTTCTTTTTCATAAACCATCCTATAATACCAAAAGTAATCATAAGACCTGCATCAAATAATGCATTTCTAAATGAAAAAGCTCCAAGCATTGTAAACACAAGTATTATAGGCACTAAATATTTAACAGGCACCTTAATAATCTGTGCAGCAAAGGTACATAAAACAATTCCTACTATAAGCATAACAAATTGCTGTACAAAAAGTGATGAGAAACTTGCATAAATTATATCACTATTTTCTATAAATAACCTCGGCCCTGGAGCCCATCCTTGTATGATTAATGCTCCCATCATCATTGCAGTTGAATTACTTCCTGGTATCCCTAATACAAACATTGTTGCTAAAGCTCCACCTTGAGAAGCATTGTTGGCAGATTCAGCAGCAATTATCCCTTCAGGAATTCCTGTACCAAATTCATCGGATTTCTTTGACCAAATTTTAGCTTGATTGTAACTCATTATACCAGCTATAGTAGCACCAGCAGCAGGCATTATACCTACAACTACACCTATTAGTGCTCCAAAGAGTACTCTTAACGGACTCATAATAGCTTCCTTAACACCTTTTAAAATTTCTATAAATGAGTTTCTGTCCTTCATAGTTTCATAAACAGGCATTACAGCTAAGTCAAATATTGAAGGTAAAGCTAAAAGTCCTATCATTGTTGGCATTAAAGGGAATCCATCCAGCAGGTACATACTTCCCATTGTTCCTCTAATAGCCCCGGTACTGCTCATTCCAACAGTTCCTAATAGAATTCCAAAAGCTCCAGCGAATAAACTTTTTACTATATTTTTTGATAAACTTCCAACTACACTCAATCCAAAGATTGTAACCATGAACATTTCTGCAGGACCAAATCTTAAAGATAAAGTAGCTAATGTTTCAGTTGCTAATAGTAAAAAAGTTAAACCTATAATTCCTCCAGCTACTGAACTCATAAGAGCCAGTCCTAAAGCTCTCTCCGTCTCTCCATTTTTGCTCATAGGATAACCATCCAGTAATGTAGCTATATTTGCTGTTGAGCCTGGAGTATTTATTATTATTGAAGTTGTAGCTCCTCCAAATAATCCTCCTGTATAAATTGAAAGTAAAAAAACTAAGGATGTTAAAGGATCCATGTTAAAAGTAAAAGGAAGCATAAGGGCAATCCCCATACTACCTGTCAGTCCAGGTAGAGATCCAAATACCATTCCTAATATTACTCCTCCAAACATAAATACTATGAATTGGGGTTGAAGTATTATTCCAAAACCGGTTACAAAAGCATCCATCTACAACACCCCCTCAAGTAATCCTCTTGGCAAAGGTACCGTAAGTACTTTTGTAAAGAGTAAAAATAAAACGGCTGTAGTTATTAAAGGAATTACTACAAGCAGAACTTTATTTTCTGTTTTAAGCACAAATATCTCTGCAGTAAGGTATAAAAATGTAGCTATAATAAATCCTATAGGTCTTAATAAAAGTAAATATACTACACTTATTAGTACAACTAGTCCGATAGTTTTTAAATTTTTAATTCTTTTTGCCTGGTCTTCTTCATTTTCTTTAGACTTACTAATTTTTTTTCTATTTTTTTTCCATTCTTTTACATCGCCAACTGTATTTGCTACAAATAAAATCAGCATTATAAAAAACACAGGTTTAATTAAATACTGGTTTTTTTCAGATAGTTGTAAAACTTCAAAAAAATACAAGGAAGCCCAAAGCATTGCTAGTATAGGCATTATTAATTTTTGAAATAAAGCAACCATAAATAACCTCCTATTTTTAATTCGCTTGGGGTAACCCCAAGCGAATTATAATGTTAATTAACTTAATTATTCTCCTAATATTATATCTTTATATTTTAACATTGTTTCATGAACATCTTTAAGCATTTCTGTACTTTTTTCAGGTCCTTTAATTGAAGAAATATCTGCTTCTCCACTATCTTCAAGTGATTGTTGATATTCATCACTGTTAAATGCTGCTTCGTAAGTTTCTACAAGTGTGTTAAATCTTTCAGGATAATCAGATTTCATTTGAGCATCTACTGCTAAAAATCTTCCTGACCCTAAAGCCGGAACATTAAAACCGTCATCTGCATATAATTCATCAAATGTAGGTGAGTCAGGCCATGCTGATAATCTTTCATCTCCAGCGTGAGCTAATACTCTTACAGAATCTCCAAGAGAAGTATCTCCCTGGGCTGAACTTGCTATAATATCTACGTGACCACCAAGTAAAGCAGTTCTATAATCGTTACCACTATCGTATGTAACTAACTTATATTCTAAGTCAAATTCTTCTGCAAGTATCTCTATAAGAACGTGTGATGCTCCACCTGCTATAGTTCCTACCTTTACTTCTCCAGGATTTTCCTGCATGAATGATATCAAATCATCTAAGGTTTCATGAGGAGAATCAGCCGGTACTGTTATACAGGAAGGGTCAAGCATCTGGAAATTGATTAACTCGAAGTCATCTATATCGTATTCAGCATTCCCACCTATTATACTTGCACTCAAGTAAGGTTGAGTTCCTGCATATACAGCATATCCATCTTTAGGTAATGTCATAAAATGAGTTGTACCTACTAATGTTGCTGCACCATCGTAATTTTCTACTACGATTTTTGTGTCTAATTCTTCTTCCCAGTACGGTTGTAAAGCTCTTGTCATACGATCTAAACTTCCACCTGCTCCAAAAGGTACAATAACTGTTATATTTTCTTCTGGAAAAGCATCTGCTTCCTCAGCTGGTTCTTCAGCCGGCTCTTCAGTTCCTTCTTCCGGTTCTTCAGCTGGTTCTTCCGGCGTATCTCCACCACAAGCAGCTAAAGAAAATACTAATGATAATACTAATAAAATTGTTAGTAGTTTTTTCATTGTTTCCTCCCTTTCTTTTCTTCTATATTTTAAAATTGCTAATTAATTTTGCAATCTTAATAACTTAATTATTCATACTTTTTAATGAGGTTTTGATATAACTCTTTATCTAATAGTTCATGTCTTCTATTTGAAGTTACCATAAGCTCATCGTCACATCCGTCGGTGGTACCATTTTTATTCAAGTATTCTAAAATTCTTTCAGTTCCTAAAATCTGAGCTTTTAAAGGTGCATTTGCATAAATTACCATCTTATATCCTAATCTTTTTATTTCATCGTTAGGTATCATTGGTGTTTTACCTTTTTCAACAATATTTAAAATTGTAGGTACCTTAATTTTTTTAGGTACTTCAGCTATATCTTCCATTGTTTTTGGAGCTTCAATAAAAATCATATCTGCCCCTGCTTCGGCATATGCCTGAGCTCTTTTTATAGCTTCATCAAAACTTCCCGTAGCTGAAATAGCATCGGTTCTTCCTATCACAACCATGTCAGGATCTTCGGAGCCATCTTTTGCTGCTTTTATCTTAGCAACCATATCTTCAATAGGTATTACTATATGGTCTTCGAAATGGCCGCAGCGTTTAGGGTTTTGCTGATCTTCCATTTGTATTCCTGCAATCCCAATTTTAGAATATTCTTTTGCTGTTCTATATACATTTATAGGTGCACCGTAGCCGTCATCCACATCTGCAATTACAGGAATTTTAACAGCATCGTTAATTCTTTTTGCTATCTGTAAGTTTTCACTCATAGTTACAAGATTGTAATCCGGTATGCAGAAATTCATATTTGCTATACCTGCTCCAGTTGCATATACTACAGGAAAACCTGCATTTTCTACCAACCTGGCAAATAGAGCTGTAGTTGCCCCTGGTGCCACAATTAGGTCATCATTTTTCAATAACTCTCTTAATTGTTTAGATTTTTGTGTCATTATCTCACCTCCTTATTAAATTTATATATTTAAGATTTACAACTCTAAAATATCATCTTTTAATTCTAAAGGTTCTTTTTGAAAGTACATGTATGAAGATTGTATATGTTCTATAGTATACTGCTTGATTAAATTCTCATCTTTATCCTCAAAAGCATCTACAATATTACTGTGCTCTCTACAGATGGCTGCTCTTCTTTCGTCATCTAAAGCATTGGATGTTACTACTCTTTTTATACTTTCTCTGACGCTTTTATTTAAATTAACCAAGTATTCACTGTTAGATATTTTAAAGACAGCATTATTAAATTTAGTTACAAAATCTATAATTTCATCTGAATTGCTGCATTCTTCTGTTTTTACAAGTAGCTCTCTCAACATTTCAATATCTTTTTTTTCTGCATTTTTAGCTGCTTTCTTGTTTATCAAAATTTCAATAAAAATTCTTACTAAGAACAGTTCTTTAAGTTCATCTACTGCTATCTCGGATACTACCGTCCCTCTATGGGGATAGTAATCTACAAGATTTTCAATTTCTAGTTTTCTTAAGGCTTCTCTTACAGGTGTTCTACTTATACCTAAGTTTTCGGCAAGATTTTCTTCTTGAAGTCTGTCCCCCGGTTTATAAACTCCCATAATTATATCATCTCTTAGAATACTATAAACCTCATCTCTTATTGGTCTTAGTCTTTTCTTAGATAATTTATCCATTAATTTACTCCTTGAATTTATTTGTATCTTGGATACAATTTTAGCACTTAAGAAATTTAATGTCAACGTTATCATAAGATTTTTATAATAAATATCTATATGTGTGCATGTTTATACTTGATATCTATTATTATACGGAATTGTATTTATATTTGTACCAATTATATAAAAAATGACATGCTCTTCTCATGTCATTTTTTATTTATTTTAGTTTCCACTCGGATAAAATATTTTCTACATTATCTCTATAGGCTCTATAAAATCCGTGTTCAACTTCATAAGTTCTAATCAAATCTCCCGTTGAATATTCATATTCATAAATTTCTCCCCACATATCTTCTATCCCGGCATCACTTGAAGGTCTAAGGCTTCCGTGATTTGCGAATATTCTATCTTTCTCATGAAAGACTTGGTAGTTTGAAGTTATGAAAGCATGGGAGTTTGAAAATCTTCTCTTTTCTTCCATGGTCCTGTTTTCTTCATCTAAAGCATAATATATAACCGATGATTTATCTAGATCCTCTTCTATTTCAACGGTCATAGTTTTACTTCTTAAAATTCTATTATCAAAAACCATTAAATCCAATGTATCTGGTTTACCATCCAAATCTTCTACTTCATAGGCAGAATGCTGCTCGTAAAACCATTTATCATTACTATTTAAAGATTCCAATAGATATTTTTCGTAATCGGTACCTTCCCATATTTTAGGATCAGCTATCATCCAAATTATTTCTTCAGTTTCCATATCCAGCTTTACGACAGAAGATATATCTCTAATTGAAAATATAGCTGTATTTTCTTCATAGTTGTAATCCATAGAGTTCATGTGAGCCCAATCGTAATCATCATTGTACTGTTCATGTATGATTATATCGTTAAAGTCTATTTCTCTAATTATTTCTCCTGTTTCCCTATCTACCTCAATAACTGTATCTTCTACATGGTCTCTTAAACTGTTTGCAAGTATTATAAGGTTGTCATCTTTATTTTTTTCAATTATTTCATGGTGTACCCCTTTAGGAATGTCATATATCTTATGAAGTCTACCGAGGATGTCCATATCAAATATTCTCGTTGCATAATCTCTAAATTCAGTTTCTACCATATTGTATCCGGACATTACCATAAATCTACCGTTATCCATAAAAAATATCCCATGACCATCGGTTAAAACATCAACATACCATCTAATATTTCCTGATGAATCAAAGGCATAGGGTTTTTTGAAATTTCCTCCAGCTATAAAGGTTAATCCGGTTAATGGTTCGTCTTCATAATCTTCAACTTCTACTGAACTTTTTAATTCTTCCGGTAATTCTCCAGTTTCAATAGATATTTCATTCTCGTTTATTACTTTACCGTCATCAAGTAACAGAAGTTTAACTTTATTATCTCTATTTGCATAAAGACCTACAACCGGTACATAATTTTCTTGAGACGCTTTAATAGTATATTCAATAGTATCTTCTTCTATATCTCCAGGAACTATTACCTTTATCTCCACCTCCTCCTCTGTTTTAAATCCCACTATTGCAGTCAAAGGTGCAGAATCATATGGATTGATTTCTATATAGGGATCATCAAAAGAGTAATCTCCCTGTTCTACTTCTTCAATGATTTCATTATCAAATTCTTCATTTTCTATTAAAATCGATTCCTGGATGTTTATATTTTCATCTGCTTTTTCTTCAGTACATCCAGAAGTCAATATAATTAAAAGTAAAATTGCTACTACAAATTTTTTGCTCATTATTTCCCCTTATTATTTCTTTTTTCAAAATAATCTCTTAAGAACTTTGCATCTTCAATTTCCAGATCCTTCTCTCCTGCCATTGATTCAAGGTGGTGGGTGAATTCATGCTTCAAAGTTCTCATAAGTTTTTCTCTTATTTTTTCTTTACCTAAATGACCGTGAACTCTTTTGAAAGAACCGTAATATATAGATATATACCTCCCCATTACACCACCATGATGGTACTGACCTAAAATATATAAATTTGTGCTTTTTCTTTTTTTATTTTGTTTAACTTCAGGCAGAAGAATTATACCACCGTTTAAATTTTTGTATATTTCTTTTGGTAGTTCTTCTGCTATTTCATTAAGCATTTCTTCCATCTCTTTAATCGAAATCATCTACTCCACCTATCCTCTAATTAAAAAAGAAATTCTTTCCACTTATCTACTTCTTTTTTTCCCTGTTTATATCCAAGATTATAACTGTGTTCTAATTTTTCATGATCTGTTTCTTTATAGTCAACAGGCATCTCTTCAGGGTACACAAGATATGCTTTCCCTTCTTTTTCCAACCTTATCAATTTTTCCATTGTTTTATTGTAAATAATATGTCTTTTTTTCATTGCTTTTAAAAGATTAGGATATTCTCTATATAAAATTTTCATTAATCTCATATGCTTCTTAGGACCTTTTTTATATCCTTTTTCTCTTGTTAACACAACAAAAAACTTTTCAAATCCGTCCTTCATAGCTATGTCTATGGGTATGCCTCCTGCAACACCACCATCTACATAATATTCCTCTCTATAGTATGTAGGAGGCATAAAAAAAGGCATTGATGAAGAACATCTAACAATTTTCATTAAATCCGATATATCTTCTATATCATTTTTAGTGAAATATCTTAACTTTCCTGTTCTTCTGTTGAAGGCTCCTATTCTTAGATCCGCTGGATTTTTCTTGAAGGTTTCAAAATCAAAAGGGAGGGAAGCATCATTCAAACATGCTTCCTCATATATGTATTTAGCTCTGAATAAACCTTCTCCTTTAAAAAAAGATTTCCAACCTCCAAAATTAGGATCCTTAACAAAATCTACAAATGATTTTTTTGCCCTTTCTTTATCTCTTGAAATATAGTTAACCGTATGACTTGATCCTGCAGATATACCCGTTACGTAGTTAAAATATATATCATTTTCTAATAATGTATTTAAAATTCCTGCGGTGTAGCTAGCTCTCATGCCACCGCCTTCAAAAATTAAAGCAGTATCATTTATGTTATTTTTAATACTCATGTCCTTTTCTCCTCTGCACTCAAATTAATATCCCGGTTTCCCAAGTAATTCAAACATATTCTTTTTATATGCTTCGACTCCCGGCTGATTAAAGGGATTTACACCAAGTATATATCCACTCATTCCACATACCTTCATGAAAAAATATAACATATACCCAACATAATACTCGTCTATCTTCGGAACATTAATCATTATATTTGGTACTTCACCATCTACGTGTGCCTTTATAGTACCTTCCATTGCTTTTTTATTTACATAATCAAGGGATTTACCTGCTAAATAATTTAAACCGTCGAGATTATCCTGATCTTCTTCTATTATAATATCTTCCTCAGATTCTTCAATGTTGATTACGGTTTCAAATATGTTTTTCCTACCATCCTGTATATACTGTCCCATTGAGTGAAGATCTGTAGTAAAATTAAGAGAAGCAGGAAAGATGCCCTTTCCATCTTTTCCTTCAGATTCTCCAAAAAGCTGTTTAAACCATTCTCCAAAATAAAATAACCTCGGTTCGTAGTTAACCAAAATCTCAATATTTTTATCCTTATCATAAAGAAGATTTCTTATCACCGCATATTTATAAGCATTATTATTTTCAAGACTATTATCGGATAAATCTTTAAATGCATCTAATGCTCCAGCCATAATTTTATCTATATCTATACCTACTGCTGCAATTGGAAGTAGTCCTACTGGAGTAAGTACTGAATACCTACCCCCTACATCATCGGGAATCACAAAACTTTCGTACCCTTCTTTATCGGCTAAAGTTTTTAATGCTCCTTCACTTTTATCTGTTGTGGCATATATTCTATTACAAGCTTTAGCTCCGTATTTTTCTTCCATGAAATTGCGTAGAATCCTGAAAGCAATAGCTGTTTCCGTAGTAGTTCCGGATTTTGAAACTACATTTACTGATACATCTTGATCCTTTATATTTTCTAAAAGATCATTTATATACTTGGAACTAATATTATGTCCAATAAAATATATTTTAGGTCCTTTTCTGATTTCTTCAGTTATTTCGTTGTAAAAAGTATGATTCAACATTTCTACAGCTGCTCTGGCTCCTAAATAAGATCCACCTATTCCTGCAACTATAAACACATCAGAATTTTCACGTATTTTTTTCCCGGTTTTTTTAATTCTTTCAAATTCTTTTTTATCGTAGTTTTCAGGTAAATCAACCCAACCTACATATTCGGCTCCTTCTCCTGTTCCTTCGTGGAGCATATTGTGACATTTATTAACTTTTTCCTGCATTTCACTTATAAGATCATTATTTATATTATTTAAAACTTTCGAATAGTTTATTGATATTTTTTTCAATTTTACACCTCCAAATTTAAAAATGTTTTTTTATGAAATATACCTTTTAAATTAAATTGTTATTGTTTATTTGTTAATTTAATTATATATAAAAACTACAAACATAACAAATATATATTTCATGAAATTTTATCAATAAAAATACGTAATTCTTTATTTATATAGACTATTTTTTTTAAAAAAGGGTATATATTTAGCAAATATATTTTATTTTGGAGGCAATGATTGTAGGGATAAATATGGACGCTTATTTCTATCATGAGCCAATAGCGTAACCGACCTAAGGTCGGTTTTTATATTTTTTTGAAATAACATTAAATTAAAAGAACCCGGTATCGCCTGGACAGCTTGACCGGATTCCTGCACTATAAATCCTTATGGGGATTTTGTAATGCAATTTTAATTATAACTTTAATTAACTAACTGTGCAAGCAAAACATATATTTTAACTAATAAATAAAAATGAAGTTACAATTGCTTCATTATAAGGAGGTGATTAATAAAGTCGCGAGGGATATAAGAATTGATTAACTATCATGGGGATAGTACTAAATAAATAAAATGAAGGTGGTATATTGAAGAAGGTTGTAATTTAAAATTTGTAATTTCTGAAAAATAATTTATGTGAATATTTAATTTTAAAAACTATTTTAATAAATTTAAAGGAGTGTAAAAATCATGTACATATTAAATAAAAAATGGAAGTTTATCTCTCTACTTGTAGTATTTATAATGCTTTTCACAACAATTACAGCCTTTGCATCATTTGAATCCCTTTCGAAGGATGTTGATAGAACCCCACGTATATACTATGAAGGTGAAGAGGTAATTTTTAGTGCAAAAATTGAAAATACAGGACCATATGTTAATACTTATTATTACATTCAAGATGTATTTAATGGTGATTTAGATTACATCACCCTATATAGAGATGGTAATGGAGATGATACGATAACTTTTTCTGGTGATACTCCAGTAGCCCCTGACGTAGAACTGTTACTCGATACAGATTACTTTATTGATGATAGTAAAATTATACTTCGTTGGGTAGATGGAACAGGAGATCCAACAACCGTTGGTACTGTAAATCCAGAAAGCATTCCAACTTTTCCAGGTAAAGGTGACAATACTCTTACATTAAATCCAGGTGGATCTTCATATATAGAAATGCATTATATAATACAACCTGAAGATCCTACTCTTGTAACTAATGAAATAAATACATTAGGTGAAGATAGCGCTGAAGATAAACTATCAGCAGATGTAACTGCATTCTTTAGAGTAATAAATCCTGATACCATGGTCAACATAACCTCTTCAGCTGTTAATGTTTATGCTGGAGATACTGTTGATT
>CAZNLP010000051.1:0-1701 GCA_964574015.1 uncultured Clostridia bacterium
ATTTCATTTGCATAAGTTTCGTAAAAGCGATCCTCTTTTTCTTTGTAAAATACCATTTCAGAATATTCTTCCCCTTGAGTTAAAATATAAGCAATACCTTGATTAATATATAAATAATCTGTCTGTCCTTCATAAACTGTTTCTACAAGGCTGTAATCATCTTTTTTTCTTCTAATTAAATCTCCCGTCTGACTATTAATGTAGTAAATCCATTCTTCTGTCGAATTCAAGTATTTCGCAGAGGCTGTTTCCTCTAAATTAAACATCTCAGTTATGCTTTCGTCTTTTGGATTAAAAGAGTAAACTCCCATATCCATACTGATAATATGATTGTCTTTTTCAAAGTCGAAAAGTACATATCCTTCATTAGCAAGATTTCCGCTGGAATTGCCATAAACATGGTAGAAATAGTTGAGATATTCTTCTTCAACCTCTTGACTTTCTTCCTCAGTTTCAACTGCCTCTTCATTTTGATCTTCTTCATCGCTTCCTTGAGATTCCTCTGCTTCAAGAGCCGCTATAACTTCTTCTGGTGTTAACTCACCATCATCTTCTGAACTAACTTCATCATTTTCAGCTTCTTCATAATCCCCTTCTTCTTGTGGCTGATCTACTTCATTATCATTTCCACATCCCATTAATGAAATTATTAATGCTAATGATAAAATCAATGCTAAAAGTTTTTTTATATTCATTTTTACACCCCTTTTAAAAATATATTCTTTTAAATTATATCACTTAAAGATTATTTTTTCATTATTTTATTCCCCTGTATTTAAATATTCTGAGCTATAATATTAGGCACTATCTCTTTATCAAACAGCACAAAAAATATAAGTAAATATCAAAAACATTTAAAATAATGGTACTTTGATAATAAACTAATTTTTGAATTTATTATGCAATAGTTGTACAATTAAGATACAAATAATTAATCTAAATTGCAACTCGAAAAGTTATTGTAATTAATAAAGAAGGAATAGTGTTTACAATGGATGCAAATGTTCTTAAGGTTTCAAATATAACAAAAACAATTAAAAATAAAGAGATTATTAAAGGAATAAGTTTCGTAATTAATCTAGGAGAGATACTTGGTTTTTTAGGTCCTAACGGTGCAGGTAAATCCACAACCTTAAGAATGATTGTAGGTTTGTCTAAACCAAGTTCAGGTTATATTGATATTTGTGGATATAATATTACAAATGACTACGTAAAAGCTATGTCCAATGTCGGCTGTATTATAGAAGAACCTAATTTATATAATTATATGAGTGGATATAAAAATCTTGAAATGTTAGGTTCCATGTCAAAAGGGGTGACTAAAAAAGATATCGACGAAGCAGTTGAACTAGTAGGCATGGAAAAGCGTATAAATGATAAAGTTGGTATTTATTCTATGGGTATGAAGCAAAGGGTAGGTTTAGCACAAGCCCTTATCCATAAACCGAAATTATTAGTTTTAGATGAACCTACAAGCGGACTGGACCCTCAAGGTATTCATGACTTCCGTGAAATTGTAAAAGAATTAGCTAAGGAAAAAAATATTTCAGTATTGATATCATCCCACCTTATAAGTGAAGTACAAATGATGTGTGATAAAGTATCCATAATAAATAATGGTGAAATAATTCAAAATGGTTCAGTTGATGAAATGATATCAACAGGAGAAGTATTTTGGGTTTTAGATGATTCTAAAAAAGG